>NZ_JBNHEQ010000284.1:0-7742 GCF_050016015.1 Dapis hubbardiae BLCC-M172 | reverse complement strand
GAGGCTTTAAACCACAATTATTTAATTAACAATTAATAATTAATAATTCGGTAAATTTTCTTGCCACTCTGGGAAAAAAGTTGGTTCGTCTGCGCGTTTTAAACCAAGATTTTATTCTAAAGTATATAGGTCTATTTTGCTAGCTGGTATTGTTTGAACCATGATGTTTTTTTGATTATTTTTTATCTTATATTATCTCAATTGATGGGTTACGGCTAATAGGAAAAAATTGTATTATGAGTGTGGAATTATTTTCATCTTTTCATATTTGGTTTCGCTACGGGATATATAGAACTACAAAAAAGTGTTAGGACATTGATAAAATTGAAATCCTTTACAACCAATGGTTTTGACTTGAGCTGTTAATACCAATTCTTAAAAGTAACGCTATACTTAAATAACACTTCAGTTATGAAGTAATTACCTTAGTTTAATTACTTTTTTGTTAGTTTTAGCAATCTTTTGCATTAATTATTCTTGTTTGTACGGACGTTGCACAGGCAAAAATGCGTTTTCCGTTCCGGAATGCTCCGCTTTCCATGTCGCGCAGCGTTTTGCTGGCGCACAACTTTCGTATAGGGAATGCTCCGCAAACGTTAACGGCTGTCGCCGACATATAAAGTGGAGCTTTGCGTTAGCAAAACGTCCCTACCTTCCCCCACTCCCCTACTCCCCTACTCTGAAATAGATAAAGTTTTTGAGAAATGGTATAACGCAGTTCCTCCGCAGGAGGATAGCTGATAGCTAAATGCTTAAAGCTATATAAAGCAAAAAACTACTTTCAGCAAAGGCTTAATTGTTTATTTTATCAAAATCATTGGGTCTAAAACCCCGCCTTTTAAGTATAATTTTTTTTGGAGGTTTACTCAAAATACTCGTTACAAAAAAACTTCTAACTTCTAACTTTTGACTTCGTTAAAGTATCCTTTATAAAGCATTTTTTTAATATCCACTAGCAGTAATATCAAATTCATAAATATAGTCAGATCTTTCAATTTTTGTAGTGTAATTTCCATCAGGATATAGACTTAGTAATCTTAATCCGGGTGACTTTTTATCTAGAACAAATTCTGGATTTTTAGGTTCAAATTGAATACAAGTAGAAGGGGTTGTTAAATAACGAATACCATTTATTTCTGTATCAAATTCTTGATGAACATGACCAGATAAAACAATTTTTACTTGTGGATAACGATTAATTATATTTAATAATGGTTCCGGTTCATGTAAAAGAATTCTATCCATCCATTCTGAGTTAATTTTTACAAGAGGATGATGCAAAGCAATTAAAACTGGTTTGTTTCCTATTATTTTTAATTGAGATTCTAACCATTTGAGACTTTCTGGGGAAACTTGACCATACAGACATCCAGGCACATTAGTATTTAGTAATAAAAAGTACCACCCGCCAATTTCAAAAGATTTTTGGGAAGAAATAGGGGCAGAATTTAATACCTGTTCCATAATAGGTAAACAATCATGGTTTCCTGCTATCCAGTAAGTAGGAATATTTAGGGCACTAAGTAAGGATGCTAGACGTTGGTATGATTCGGGGGTTTCATCTTGAGAAATGTCCCCTGTTAGTAGCAGCACATCTGGCTGGGGTTGTAATTGTCCCAGTTTCTCTAAAACTTTTAGGAAAGAGGTTTCAGTGGGAACTCCATACATTTTTCCCTGAGTGGGGTTTGCAAATAGATGGGTGTCGGTAATTTGAGCGACAAGGACAGGAAACTTAGAAATCATGGTTAATGAGAAAGTTTTGATATATTAAGGATGAGAATCTTAAAGATAGCTTTAAATATTTGTCCATAGTGCGATGGAAAACAAGGCCATAAGTGATTTAGATCGCATTAAATTTAAGGCTTGCTATATTTCCTGGGATAGTGTATATTAATGTGTGTGGGTAAAAATGGCGGCATGGCCAAGTGGTAAGGCAAGGGTCTGCAAAATCCTCATCCCCCAGTTCGAATCTGGGTGCCGCCTTTAACTTTAGTTATAACTTATTAATATTTATTGACCTTTGATTAAGGTCTTTTTTTATTGTTAATTTGCCTGGCTATTCTAATACTGATTTGAGAGAGTGCCAGCTTAATAAAACACATTTAATTCTGATGGGAAATTGAGAGACTCCTTGAAAGATATTTAGCTTTGGTAAATTATCTGAAAGACTAATTTCTCCTTTAAGAATTTGGCAGAATTTTTCTATTATTTCTAAGTTTTTTGTATTGCTCATCTGTGGCAGATAAGATACCCATGTTATATCTGACTTTTGATTTCATTTTAGGTAGCTAACTTTAGCCCATGCAGCAATAATTTTACCTAGCCATTGAATCTTGTCATAAGATTGATAAGCAAGAAGATGGTAATCTTGATGGGTAGTTTTGATTAATAAGCCCCATGATGAAAATCTATTTCCTTTAAAACCGCTAGTTTTAACTTGTTGTATATATTTAATTTTTGAACGCCTAATTTCTTGTTTTTTTTCTTGAAAAGTACCTAATTTTTCATTGAAAACTAGGCAGTCAAATCTTAAGTCAAAGCTTGCTTGTGCTAGAAAAAAATATAGGACTATATAGACTTGATTAAAAATTTTAGCAGCAAAAAAATACATCACTAAAGGAATAAAGAAAAATATAAAAGTTAAAATGCTGATTAAATAATCTTGAATTAGGATAAATGAAGTTATCAGCAATGTAGCAATAAAAATACAGAATAGTATCCAAGCAAAAATGCAAATCATTGCGAATATAAGTAAGTATCTCATGCCATTTGGACGGTAAACTAATAGAAGCTCACTGTTAGGAGAGTAGAACATTCTAAACCCTTTCGGAGGTGGAATAATTGGTAACATAATAGAAGCAAAGATAATCAAGTATTTTCAACATTTATTGCTCTAGAAAAAATTTTATAGCAGTTTTAACTCTTGTAGACCACAGTAGGGAGGTTCTATGGAAACTCCCTACTTTTCTACCTGTTCCCCCCTCTAGATTTTAAGAATTTATCTGGAGTAATAGGTAAATTTCTGATACGTTTACCTGTAGCATGGTAAACAGCATTAGCGATCGCTGCTGCTACACCTACTACAGAAAGTTCCCCAATGCCCTTAGTTCCCAAAGCATTAACGATTGGTTAAGTATTTAGGAGTCAGGAGTCAGGAGTCAGGAGGAGAGAGAATTACAAAGATTTAGTAGTTATGACGATTTGATAATTTTGTTATGTCCAATCAAGCATATTTGATATGATAACTGAAAAAAACCGCCCCCACACCAATAAATGTAGGGGCGGAGCGGGCGAGTTCAATTAATAATAATAGGTCAAACCATTCGCGCTGATAACTGATAACTGAAAAACCCGCCCCCACACCAATAAATGTAGGGGCGGAGCGGGCGAGTTCAATTAATAATAATAGGTCAAACCATTCGCGCTGATAACTGATAACTGATAACTGATAACTGAAAAACCCGCCCCTACAATAAATTCGATAACTGAAATGACTTTCCATAAAGACTTTTTAACCACAAGACTTTAACTGAGTTAATAGCAAAACAATTTCATCAATAGCAGTTCTCAAATTTTTGGTTTCTAAATCAGATTGATTAACAATAATACTAAAAACTAAAGGCTGAAAATTCCTAGGCTGAATATATCCTGCCAAACCAGAAACACCACTAATTGTTCCTGTTTTTGCTTGTACATTTCCCTCTGCAAAACTATTTCTAAAACGCCGACTTAATGTGCCACTAACACCAGCAATAGGTAAAGAATTTCTATAAATATTTGCCCAGGGAGAATTAGCCATTATTCTGAGAGTTTGTACCAAAGCTTGTGGGGTAACTAAATTATGACGAGATAAACCGGAACCATCATTTAATCTAAAACTATTAGGAGTTACTCCTAATCTAGTTAAAATTACTTTTACCTCTTCTAAACTTTTTGCCAAAGTCTGATTATTAGATTTTTTCTTAGGAACTAATCTACTCCTAACTCCTAGTTGACGTAACAAAGCTTCTGCATAAACATTATTACTTTTTTTATTCACTTCCTCTATTAATTCTGCCACTGTGGGAGACTCGACAAAAGCTAATTCAGTCAAGTTGAAATTAGAGGTTATTTGTGAATTTTTAACTATTCGAGAAACCCTAATTCCTTCTGACTCTAAAACCTGACGAAAATTATTTAAAAAATTATCCACAGGTTCCACAACTGCCACATAAACAGGTTCCGATGCCGAGCCAATTCGGAGTTGCCCAGATATGCGAATTATCGGTTGAATAAAATCTCGTCCTACCTCAACAAATTCCTTTTCATTCTTTGCTACACTCACTGAATTATTTTCAATTTGCCATTTTTTACTTTCTGCCGGATTAACAAAAGTAACTTTTAAAGGTTGACCAAAACTTTGGGGAGACAAAACTAAATCTATAGCATTTTGATTAAATATTAAACTATTAATAGGGGCGCCATAACCAGCTTGAACATCTTCCCATTCCCAATTAGGATTAACTATCATTCCCTGAAAGTAACTATCATCAGCAATTAGTTGATTAATATTTTCTATGCCCTGTTCTTTTAATTGTTCAGCCAAACTTTTCAGTTGGGTTGCTGTTAAACTAGGGTCGCCTCTTCCCATAATATATATATTGCCTTTTCCATCACCATAAACTGAAGTTCTAATTCTAAATTGAGGTCTAAGTTGTTGTAATGCTGCTGCAGTTGTTAATAGTTTTGCGGTAGAAGCAGGAATAAAATAATATTCGGCATCCCGACTATAAATTTCTGTTTTTTTAGATAAAGTTTCGACTAAAATTCCCCACCGATACCGACGAAAAATTGGTCTATTTATTACAGCATCAATAGCATTAGTTAGTTCTGTAGAACAAATTTCTTGAGTAGTTTCTTGACTAAGTGCAATTAATGGATTGAAATATAATACAAGGAAAGTAATTGTAATTTTTTGAAGGTACAGTTTAAACATTTGTTATTAACTAAAAATTAATAATGAATAATGGATAATTACCGAAAAATTCTGGTATAAAGCCTCCCCTTTTAAGGGGATAAATAAAGAGAATATTCCTTATGTCAAGCCTCCTTATTGCAGAGGTACTGTTTTCGGCTGTCGCCGACATGAAACTTATAGCGAGCGCGACATGGAAAGCGGAGCATTCCCTATACGAAAAAACGCAGTTCCTCCGGAGGAGGCTAACTGATAAATTAAAAGGCTGATAACTGATAACTGATAACTGATAACTGAAATTAACTCCACAAATAATATAATGTACTATTATAAATTAAAGTAGGGGCGGGTTCAGCTTTAAATTAATGATTTTTCACCAGAGATTAGGTCAACCCGCCCCCAATAATATAATGTACTATTTTAGATATATTGGTCTACTTATTATTTCAAGTCTCTAGGTTAACTTAGATGTACTGATAACTAATAACTGAAATGACAGGCATAATGCCTGTGCTACAAACAAAATAGCAGGATAAATTTATGAGTATAGCAACCGATAAAAAAATTTTAACAGATGAAGAATTTAAAGAATTATCAGAAGATGGCAGTCATTATGAATTAATTAATGGAGACGTTGAGATGTGAAATTTGGGAATGGAGAATGGCAATATTACTGCCTATCTATGTGGCTTAATAGAGTTATATTCTCGTCCTAAAAAATTAGGTGTAACTTGCGACTCTAGTACAGCCTTTAATTTAAAATCAGGAAATAAACTTTCTCCAGATATTTCTTTTGTTTCTAAAGACCGTTTGTTAGGGTTAAAGCGATTACCTAAAGGTTATTTTCAGGGTTCTCCTGATTTTGCAGTGGAGGTAATTTCTCCTAATAATACATTTGAGGAACTACATCAAAAAATTGTTGAATATTTTGAAAATAGCTGTCGGTTAGTTTGGGTAATTAATCCTGATGAAAAATCAATTTTAGTTTATCATAAACCAGAGCCGGATAAATTATTACAACTTACGGATAATTTAGATGGAGAAGATATTTTACCAGGTTTTACATTAGCAGTTGCAGACTTATTTATAGAGTGGAATTTTTAGATTTGATGTTGTTAAATTTTTCTATGATTAGGGTTGGCAAATTTTGACCTTTCAATATGTAATTGATATTTATTCATTCGACATAAGTAAGTTAGGACTTACCCAGAAACCGGGTTTATCGACAAAATTTCGTGATTTGAATAACCAGGGTAATAAACCCGGTTTCTTGTTTGGGTGCTTCAATAATTAATAATTATCTCTTCTTTTCAAGAAGAGGATTTGTTAAAAGGAAAATTTTTTCTTTTTTTCTCCATGAATGGAGAGGCTTTATACCCATTTTTTTGGTAAGTCCTGATATAGCAAAAAACATAATTTTTTTAGAGTCGTTATGTTATAATGTCAAAAAAAACATAGACAAGTATGAATAAAAAAACGACTCGACGTAACTTTATAATGACCAGTGTTGCTGTTACAGGTGGCATCATTGGTGGTGCTGCCATGAATAAACAGACTCAGGCAAAAGTTGCATCTGTAGAGATACCTACTACATCCACAATGCCAGAGCGAGTATTAGGCCAAACAGGTGTCAAAGTACCACTCTTAGGTTTAGGGGGAGCAGGAAAAACACCTGTAGATAAAAGTGAGAAAGAAAAAGAGGCGGTGACAATAATTGAAGCTGCTCTGTCTTTAGGAATTAGATATTTTGATACTGCTGCTAGTTACGGTGCAAGTGAGGAACATTTAGGGAAAGTTTTGCCTCCCTATAGAAAGGATATATTTTTGACAAGTAAAACAGCAAAACGCGATCGCGATGGAGCATGGCGGGAGTTGGAGCGATCGTTAAAACGGTTAAATACAGACTATCTTGACTCGTGGCAGTTACACCGTGTTGCATTCATGGAAACTTTAGACGAAATTTTCGGTAACCAAGGTGTTATTAAAGCGATGGAGGAGGCAAAGGAACAAGGTATAGTAAAGTTTTCGGGAATTACAGGTCATCACGAACCGGATGTTATTGCCGAGGGGTTGCGCCGTTATCCGTTTGATACAACTTTGGTTTCGATAAATGCTGCTGACAAACATCATCCTCGACCTTTTGCTCCCGCAGTATTGCCAGTAGCACAACAAAAAAATGTCGGAGTTATTGGGATGAAAATACCCGCTTACGGTAAGTTACTCCAACCAGGAGTTTTGAATATGCAAGAGGCGATGGGATATGTGTTGTCATTGGCGGGAGTGCATTGTTGTATTATTGCTACGGAGTCCGTAGAGATGTTGCAGTCAAATGTTAGGGTTGCTCAACAGTTTCAGCAATTAACTCAGGAAGATATGGGAGCGATCGAGCAGAAAACAGCTAGTGTTTGGCAGGAGAATACTTTTTTCCGTGCTTGGACTTGAAACAGTTATCAGTTAGCCTCCTATGGTCGTAACTGCGCAATTCAGTTAGCCTCCTGCGGAGGAGCTGCGCTTTTTCGTATAGGGAATGCTCCGCTTTCCATATCGCTCCGCGTTAACGTTTGCGGAGCATTCCGATAGGAAAGTTGTGCGGAACGCTAAACAGTTATCAGGTGTATAAGGGATATTCAAAAGTAGTCTAACAGATATAGGTTACTACGCATTAAGGTCAGACCTGTTTTAGTAAATTTTTTATATCAGTGCTTTCCCTGTGATGCAGTATATTTGCATCTCATATCATGTCCGTTGGTATCGGAGCGTGTAAAAGTTGGGAAAATATCTACCGCCA
>NZ_JBNHEQ010000283.1:21010-24643 GCF_050016015.1 Dapis hubbardiae BLCC-M172 | reverse complement strand
TAGGTAGAGTAGATATCTGGGAAAAATCTCTGACGAATTTTCGACTACCTATATAAGAATAAAATTTTCATCTCATCAGAAAAATTGGTAAAAATTTCAAACTTCAGTAAATATCAATTTTCCTCAACTTTCGGCGGATACTTTTCTAATACTTTCCGCAAATATTTCCCAGTATAAGACTCAAAATTATCTGCCACCTCTTCGGGCGTTCCACAAACAATAATTTCTCCTCCTTTATCTCCACCTTCCGGACCTAAATCTATTACCCAGTCAGCACAACGAATCACATCTAAATTATGCTCAATTACTACAATGGAATTTCCTTTATCTACTAATCTTTGCAAAACATTCAATAACTGATGAACGTCATAAAATGATAAACCTGTTGTTGGTTCATCTATTAAATAAATAGTTTTTCCTGTTGCTCGCTTAGATAATTCGGAAGCTAATTTTACTCTTTGTGCTTCTCCACCGGAAAGTGTCGGTGCGGATTGACCTAATTTGATATAACCTAAGCCTACATCTACTAAAGTTTGTAATCTATTGGCTGCTCTGGGAATATTTTTAAATACTTCTAAACTTTCTTCTACAGTCATATTCAAAACATCAGCAATTGACTGATCTTTATATTTCACTTGCAAAGTTTCTCTACTATATCTTGCACCTTTACAAACTTCGCATTGCACATAAACATCTGGCAGAAAATTCATTTCAATTACATTTACACCTTGTCCACTGCAAGCTTCACATCTGCCACCTTTGACATTAAAAGAAAATTGCCCTGGTTTATAACCTCTGGCTTTTGCTTCTATGGTTTCGGCAAATATTCCTCTAATTACATCAAATACTCCTGTATAAGTTGCTGGATTTGAACGGGGTGTTCTACCAATAGGTGATTGGTCGATTACGATTACTTTGTCTATTGCTTTTAATCCTTTTATTTTTTCTAAGTTTTTGGGAAAGGGAATATTTCGACTGAGATGATGTTGCAAAGCTGGATAAAGTAATTCGTTCATTAAGGTAGATTTTCCTGAACCGGAAACGCCAGTAATACAGACAAGTTTTCCTAAAGGAATTTCTATATCTATATTTTTGAGATTGTTTCGATGACAATTTTTCAGTAGTAGAGATTTGCCGTTTCCTGTTCTTCTTTCGGATGGGGTGGCAATAATTTTTTTGCCGGATAAATAAGCACCTGTTAGTGATTCTTCTGTTGCTAATAATGTCTGGAAATTTCCCTGATAAATTATTCGTCCGCCATGCACTCCTGCTCCCGAACCTATATCAATAATATGGTCGGCTTTTCTAATAGTTTCTTCGTCATGTTCTACAACTATTAATGTATTTCCTAAGTCGCGAAGTTTGGTTAAAGTTTGTAAGAGACGATTATTATCTCTCTGATGTAAACCGATACTTGGTTCGTCTAAAACATAGAGAACTCCTGTTAGACCAGAACCAATTTGTGTTGCTAATCTAATTCTTTGTGCTTCTCCTCCAGAAAGTGTCATTGTTGCTCGGTCTAATGTTAGATAATCTAAGCCAACATCCAAAAGAAAATTTAGTCTGGCTCGAATTTCTCTCAATACTAATTCTGCTATTTTTGCCTGGCGATCGCTTAGTTTTAAATTATCAATTTTCTCTAAACATTCTCGAATGGAAACTTCTGTAAAGTCGGTAATTTTATATTCTCCTACTTCTACGGCAAGTGCTTCTGGTTTTAATCTTTTTCCTTGGCAAGTTTCACAGGTTTGATTGACTAAGTATTGTTCTAATTTTTGTTTGATTAAATCTGAACCAGTTTCCTGATATTGTTTTTCCAAAGTAGGAATAACTCCAGGATAGTAACGATAATCTCCTTCTCCATTTTTCGTTTCTATCCAGATAGGTTCGTCGCTACCTTCAAGCACTAACTTTTGTTCTTTCTTGCTCAATTTATTCCAGGGAGTTTCTATCTCAAAGTCATAAGCTTCAGCCAAACTATAAAGCAGAGAAAAATAATAGGGATTTTCCTTATTCGACCAAGGAGCGATCGCTGAATATAAGGGTGCATTGGGGTCGGGTACTATTAATTCTGGGGAAAATTGCTTCAGACTACCCAAGCCGTGGCAGGTCGGACAGGCACCGTAGGGAGAGTTAAAAGAAAAGAGCCGAGGCGACAACTCCTCCATCACTGCTCCATGCTCTGGACAGGCAAAATTTTCCGAAAATACTATTTGAGTCTGAGAATTTTCCAGTTCTTCTTCTAGTTCCTGACTGGAATTAGCTGAATTATTGTCAGATTTAGAATTAGCTGAAGTTGCTATTTTTGCTGGACTTAGGTTATACTTATTTTTTGTAGGCACTGCCCCTATCTTTGCTGATGTGTCATTTAATACGTTAATCAAAGCAATTCCAGTAGATTGACGTAGACAAGTATTTAGAGAATCTGCTAAACGTTCCTCTATTCCGGGCTTTTTAATTAGTCTGTCAATAACGATTTCTATAGTATGTGTACGATTTTTATCTAATTTGATGTTTTCAGCAATTTCTACGACCTCTCCATCAACCCTCAAACGAACAAATCCTTGAGCAGCTAAACTAGATAAAAGTTTCTGATGAGTCCCCTTTTTGCCTCGAACCACGGGAGCTAGGATATGAAATTTGGTGCGGTCTGGAAGAGCCATAATTCTGTCGCACATTTCATCAATGGTTTGAGGAGCAATATTATGGTGGCAAATTGGGCAGTGTGGTTCTCCCGCTCTACCAAATAGTAGTCTCAGATAGTCGTAAATTTCTGTGACGGTGCCGACCGTCGAGCGGGGATTATGGGATGTGGATTTTTGGTCGATGGATATGGCGGGGCTTAATCCTTCGATGGAGTCTACGTCTGGTTTGTCGAGTTGTCCGAGAAATTGTCGGGCATAAGCGCTGAGGGATTCGACGTAGCGACGTTGCCCTTCGGCAAATATTGTGTCGAAGGCAAGGGAGGATTTGCCGGAGCCAGAAACTCCTGTGAAGACTATGAGGCGATCGCGTGGGAGTTCTAGGTCGATGTTTTTGAGGTTATGTTGTCTGGCTCCTCGGATGCGGATGGTATTTTCAGGAGTGGTCATTTTAGTTATTAGTTTAGGGAATAGGGAGTAGGGAATAGGGAATAGGGAAAAAGAAGGGATGGTTGAAAGGGGCTAACTTTATTTCTTGGTCATAGAAATTTTGTTTGATAGTAGTAAATGATTGTAGCGTCTGGTTTGGGATTATCTGGTTTTCTCGAAAGTAATAAAATATCTTTAATTTTGAGGAGGGCGAGGAGCGATCGCCAGAATTCACTAATTTTCCCACTTCTCAAAAATTATAGATAACTGCCAAATTTTTTCTCACTATCTCTCCCCAGTGAAAAATTACCAACTTTTTCATTCTCTGAAGCACCTAAGAAAATTTGGCGCGTCGAAGGATTTTCAGAAATTTTCCCCAGAAGCAATGGCAGAGAAATTTTTATTTTGCGAAGCACCCAGAAACAGAGGCTGGTTTTTCCGAAAATCTTTCCATCTATTCCTCCGAGTGAAAAATTCTCAATATTTTGATTCTCTCAGAGCTGCCGGAAAATTCGGCGCGTCGAAGGATTTTCCCGAATTTTCCTATAAGCAATGGCAGAGA
>NZ_JBNHEQ010000283.1:1311-20910 GCF_050016015.1 Dapis hubbardiae BLCC-M172 | reverse complement strand
TGCCTGTTTTTCCGAGAATCTTTCCTTCCCTTTCTCGGCAGTGAAAAATTACCAAGATTTTTATTGTCTCAAGTTTCGGAAAAATTCGGCGCGTCGAAGGATTTTCCCGAATTTTCCTATAAGCAATGGCAGAGATATTTTCATTTTATGAAGCACCCAAAGAGATATGCCTGTTTTTCCGAGAATCTTTCCTTCCCTTTCTCGGCAGTGAAAAATTACCAAAATTTTTATTGTCTCAAGCTGCGGAAAAATTCGGCGCGTCGAAGGATTTTCCAGAATTTTCCTAGAAGCAATGGCAGAATCTTTTCATCGTCTGAAGCACTCGAAACCTCGGCTGACTTTTCCCAAATCTTTCTATTTATCTCTCCTGAGTGGAAAATCTCCCACATTTCCATTTTCTGAAGCACCTCAGAAAGTTCGGCGCGCCGAAAGATTTTCCCGAATTTCCCTAGAAGCAATGCCAGAGATATTTTCATTTCCTAGAGGTAGCTGAAAAAAATCTCCCATCAAAGGATTTTCAGTTGCATCCTGAAAGAAGACGAGAGAGTAGAACTAATTCGAGGAGAAACTCTCAAACCTTTTTATTTATCTATTTTGCCATTATATATACTTCCATCTGGCATAGTAGCACCTTCTAGATTTGCACCTCTAAAGTCAGCACCTTTAATATTTGCTCCTGTAAGGTTGGCATTTTTGAGATTTACTCCGCTCAAATCGGCATTTTCCAGATTAGCATTTTTAAGGTTAGCTTCTTCTAGGTCAATATTAGTTCCCGGATAATTTATATTAAAGTCAGCATTGGCTAAATTAGCACCTTCAAAATTAGCTCTTCGTAAATTAACTTTTGTGGCAAAACGTGTGTTTTGTAAGTTAGCACCCTGTAAGTCAGTATTTTCTAAAGTTGCATGCTCAAACCAAGCATTTTTTAGATTAACATTTTTCAAATTTGCACCAGAAAGTATGGTGTTATAAACAACAGATTTTTCTAGATCGGCATCCTCAAAATCAATATTTTCTAAGTTTGCTGTTGATAAGAAAGCATCAGACAACTTAGCCTTTTTTAAATTCAAACCCTGATATTTGTTATTAACAATTTGCCAAACTAGACGTGCTTTAGGGGTTAGTATTGTTTGTTTATTAATGGATGTACCTTTGATAGTTGACTGTACTATATTAGTATTTTTTAAGTTGGTATTTTGTAAATTAGCATCTAGCAAAAATGCTGCTAATAAATTAGCATTGTCTAGTTTTGTACCTTCTAAATTCGCATTTTCTAACCTAGCTGATTGTAGATTTGCACCTTCTAAATTTGCACCTTTTAGATTTGCATAGTCTAGAAATACATTTTTTAGATTCGCACCTTTTAGATTTGCATTTTCTAGATTTGCGCCTTTTAGGTCTGCATATTCTAGGTTCACATTTTTAAGGTCACACCCTCCACATTCCCTTGTACTCTGAATACGCTCAATTGGCGAAAGAGTCATATTCATCTGCGTTTGATTATCCAAGTTTATACTTCCTAGACTACCAACCAACGAGATAATACTTTTTCCAGCCAAAAAACCAACAATTGCTGCAATTCCTAAAACACCAACAAATTTTTTCTTATCCTTAAGTATCCCCCTACCAATAGGAAATATTTCCCCTTTTTCCACAGCACCAACAGATTTTTTATCAACTCTAGTTTCATCCTCCCGAAAAGCAAATATTTCTCCTTTTTCCACAACACCAACAAATTTTTGATTAACCTTAACTTCATCCTCTGGAAAAGCAAATATTTCCTCACCTGCAACAACAGGAATTTTGCTGCCAACAAATTTTTCAACGACCTTAATTTTATTCTTCTCAAAAGCAAAAACTTCCCCATCTCCGACAACAGGAACTTCCTTTAATTCTTGCAAAGCCAAAACAGCATTTCCATAACGCCTTTTCGGATGAATTTCCACCATTTTTGTCAACCACTTAGTAAAACGCCAATGTAAATTAGGAACCAAATTTTCAAACTTAAACCGATAATCTTCATCCAATAATTTATCAACTGCAACACTTATAGTTCCTGTTAATAAACAAATTAAAGTCGCTCCTAAACTATATAAATCTGAAGCACTACTCAAAGGTCGATTAAACATTTCCTCCGGTGGCATAAATCCTGGAGTTCCTGCTGCCATACTACTCAAAGCTAACTCCCCACTTCGCAATTTTGCCAAACCAAAATCTACTAAATAAACCTGCAACTTTTCATCCACTAAAATATTCTCTGGTTTAATATCCCGATGAATTATTGCAGGTTGAAAATTTTGCAAATATACCAAAATTTCTAAAACTGAAATAGCAATTTGTTTAACTTCTTCAGGAGTAAAAATATGTCTTTCTGCTAAAGATGGAGCCTGAATATATTCTGTTACTAAACAAAAACCAGACTCAGTTTCAAAAGAGTTTAAATAACAAGGAATTTGAGAATTTTTTAATTGTTTGAGAGCTGAAATTTCCCGTTGATAAGCTTTAAAAGCTGACCAACTTCCATCAGCAATAGCAAATCTAAATTCCTTAATTACAACCTGTAGATTTGAAGTGAGAGATTTTGCTAAATATGTAATTCGCCCGCCTTGTAAGTTACGTCCTAATTCTTTACTAATTTGATAGCCGTAGTTGGTAAAGTCTGGATATTTTTTCATGCTAGTAAATTTTTATAGCTAGACTAACTTTAAGTAAGTATTCTGAAGTTTGGATGTTTTTGCCTTTCTTATAATTATACAGTCAAGATTTTCTAGCTGATGTAGATCGAGCTACTATAACTACTTAATCTAACCTTAGATTTCCTGAAGTAATTAGAGGATAAGTTAAATTAATAAATGACTATTTTTCTGGCTATCTCTCCTACCCTCAAAAATTCTAATTTCTCAAAATTCAATAGTTTTCTCATCCATCAATAATCTAGATAACCAGCAAATTTTTTCCCTCATCAAATCTTTCCATCCATCCCTCCTAAATGGAAAACTACAAATATTTTCATTTTATGAAGCTCCTGAAAAAAATTTGCGCATCGAAGGATTTTCGGTTGCATTCCCGCAAAAATTCTGATATCATAAAAACTGGTGGGGTTTACTCGCCTATACGCATGACTTTTTATTCAACTAAACTTTAATTCAGGAATTTTGCCCAGAGAGAATCATAAATCTTTTCATTGTCTGAAGCTTCCATAAACATCTATCCCTGATTTTCTCAAGGTTCGCGCCAAATATTCTGAAAAAACATCTCTGCTCATCGCCGAAAATTTCAATTCTCCAAAATTATAGTCATTCTGAATAAGACTGGGATGAGTATTTCTTTACCTAGAAAGGCTTTCAGCCAAAAAAGTGTTTCATCCTTATTTGAAATGACTATAACTAATTTTTCCAAGCATCAATAATCTAGATAACCGCCAAATTTTTTCCCTCATCAAATCTTTCGATCCATCCCTCCTAAATCAAAAACTACGAACATTTTCATTTTATGAAGCTCCTGAAAAAAATTTGCGCATCGAAGGATTTTCGGTTGCATTCCGACAAAAATTCTGATATCATAAAAACTGGTGGGGTTTATTCGCCTATGCACATGAAGTTTTATTCAACATTGCTAGTAAAAAAAAGCTGAAACTAATTCAACTAAAAACTGATAACTGATAATTGTTAACTGATAACTGTTAACCCCTCCTCATACCTGCGATTAACTTCCGACCAATTAACAACATTCCACCAAGCCTTCAAATAATCACCACGACGATTTTGATAATTCAAATAATAAGCGTGTTCCCAGACGTCGTTACCCATAATTGGATAATCCCCAGTCAAAAAAGGACTATCTTGATTAGCCGTACTAATAACCTTTAACTTTCCATCTTCACCCAAAACCAACCAAACCCAACCACTACCAAAACGACCACCACCAGCAGCATTAAACTTATCCTTAAAACCATCAAAATTACCAAAACTTTCATCAATAGCAGTAGCTATTTTTCCTTGAGGTTCACCCCCACCATTAGGACTCATAATTTCCCAAAACATTTTATGATTAACATAACCACCACCATTATTTTGTACAGCAGCACGAATACCATTTGGTAAAGTCTTCAAACCACGCAATAAATCCTCAGCACTCTTATCCTTAAGTTCAGGATACTTAGCGATCGCCCCATTTAACTTTTTAATATAACCAGCATAATGTTTACCATGATGAAACTGCATAGTTTCCTTGTCAATATAAGGTTCTAATGCGTCATATTGATAAGGCAAAGGTGTTAGTTCAAATACCCCAGATTTTTCAGCTAACTTAGTATCATTTGGTAGAGTAGAAGGAGTTACTGATGCAGAAGAATTATCAGGGGGTATCTGACAACCATCTAGAGTTATAACCCCTAAAGTTGTACCTAGTAATATTAATAAATTACGGCGATTAATATTCATTATTAGTTACAAAAAAAACAGTAGTTGATATTTATAAAATCCTGTTATTAATTAAGTATAAAGTAGAATAATATCAAAGTCAATGACAATTTATTTAATCAAAGAAAAGAAATTTATAATTATTTCCAGTAATCGCTGTCTTCTCTTTGTATAATTAACATACTGCAAAACTTGATGTTACTAAATAGGGTTTTATGATCAAGTCTTTTTGTAAGGTTAGGAGTCTAGGATAAATGGGAATTAGATCGTAGATACAAGGCAGATATCGTCCTTTTATTTTTCTTCCCTTATCTTCCCAAAATACTAAATTTATGAACCTTTTATACCTAAAAGCTTGCACTTTTTTTCAACCTAAAAAGGCAATTACCTTGATCTGTAAAAGTTTTTATTCTTAATCAGAAAGCTCTAAATATCTAACATTTTTGTCTTAAATATCTATAAAAAAACTATATTTATAGATTTCATGAATACTAAGTTCATAAGCAAAATTAATTACACATCTTATTGGTAGTCTTGCATTGTAATGGTGAAGATATATATTGTTTTAATTTCTTCTCACGCTCCCACACTCCCCACAATCTCCACACTCCCCACATACTCTCTACCATTAACTATTAATTAATAATTAATAGTTAATAATTATTAATTAATAGTTGATAGTCAATAATTAATTATTCATCCAACAATTCAGGTTTAAAGCCTCCTTTTGTAATTAATAATTAATAATTAATATATTCCGAGGGCGAGTGCCAGGTAAATAGTTTATATATTGCTCCTAAGCGCCCTGATAGTCATTAATTATTAATTGTTAATTGTTAATTGTTAATTATTGAGGAGGGGTAATTATTAATTCTTAATTGTTGATTGTGTTTTTTGCTGAATTAATTAGCCACTTCATTTCCTCCTTCCTGATAAGTAATCAGTTAATTGTGAACTATTTCAAAAGTCTTGTTTAAGAAAAAATATATAGCAATCTTATTTCAGTTGTAAGATTTTGGTGGTAGTTAGGAGTTAGGAGTCAGGAGGTAAGGACGTTGCATGCAACGTCCGTACGGAGTCAGGAGTCAAAATTTTTAAGGTTTTCAGCTCAAAGCAACTATCATAAAAATTCTCACATCTCATTCCTGATTGGTACACCTTTAGTAAAATCATATAAATAAATTAAAATATTTGCAATCCTCCTAAGTATTATTAATCAAAGCTTTGTAGCAATATTTTTTGAAACTCGTATTCAAATTCACACTATATTTTTAAAGTATGTAGTGTGTATATTTTAGCTAGTTTGAATCTGAATACTGCTATACATAAATAAGTATTAACTATTTTTTTTAATCATTTTGCCATCCATGGTGGTGCTCCCTCTAATTCCATTTCTATTTTATTTTCATCTCCAGTTTCATCAATATTAAGTATTACTAACTGATCTTTGGGAGTCCTAATTTTAATATTTAATGACCTTAAGTCTGTGGTAGTATCAATATACCCTTCATATCTAGAACCTATAGGTAATTTTGATAAAATTTCTTCAATTTTTTCAATTAATCTTTTAGAATCATGGTGAGATTTTTTAGCATCTGCAAATTTTTGCTCAACCTTTTCTTGACTAATTTTTAAAGTCTTAGCCAAACCCATGACAAAACTATCTTCTTCTTCTGTTAATTTATCATCTGCCATAGCAACTTCAACAGCTAGATCCAAAGCAGTTTCTATTTCTTTTTCATTTTGAAGCACCTGTTTAGCTGCATAAAATAATGCTTCGTTTTTTTCTTGACTAATAATTGTTAAAATCTTTTCTCTAGCTGCATTTACTTCTGGAGGAGTGAATCCTTTTTTGAGTAAAAAACCCTCAATAACTTCTACTTCATTCATATCAATATCACCATCAACTGCCATTACCATTAAACCAATAGCAAATATGGCTTCGTTAGGGGTTAGTTTCTGGGAACATTTTACTTGACTATTGAAAATATGTTCATACGACATAGATTTTTTTGCAGTTATGAAATTTGGTTGACATTTAAGTAAGGAGAGATAGTAAATAATATCATATAACCTACATTCCGCACTTCAAAATGTAGTAGAAAAAAGGAGTCAGGACTCAGGAGTCAGGATTCAGAATTCAGGAAGAAATCATATTGGTAACTTTAGTAAATAAACAATTAAGTGAGCATTTATGTTTAATATCTCCTCTGAAGAAAAGTCAATTAAAATAATTTACATAGTATAAATACCTAGCAAGCTACCAATTTTATACTACTTTTAATGTTACAACTTGACGTGCGCAATGTGGGATATAATACTAATTATCAAAAGTCTTACTACTTGGATGTGGAAACAAATAACCTTTATTAATAATATTAAGTTACTAAATACCGAGTATTTAGTCTAACAAATAACATTTAGAAAGAGAAAATCAAGTTATAGTAAAAAGTCTATGGTTATTGGTATTAAGTTATTCTATTTCACAGAAGTCAAGGATTTAACAGCAGTAATAAAGTTAAAAGTCATATTTTTAGGTTCACAAATTTGACACTAAATTCATTAATTGATAATTGATAATTACCTCAAGTAATACCTTCAATAATTGATAATTGATAATTGATAATTGATAATTACCTCTTCCTAAAAGGAAGAGGGTTGAATAAAAGGAAAATTTTTTCTTGTTTCTCCTTGATCATGAGAGGCTTTAAACCTTAATTATTTAGTAATGGAATTGAATATAGGGAAATATCCTAGCACTTTTTTTTCCCCTAACGAGGGAGGCTTTTAACCAAGATATTTAATTAGGGCTTGCTGATTAAATATCAAAGCATTGACGAATAAAGGTTTGAGCAATTTTAGGTCTGGAAAAAGTACCAGCTTTTTGGTTTATAAAGCAGAAATTGTGAGCATTTTGGGTAGATTATGGCAGAAAAATCACTCTTACTATTCTTCCTCCTGCCTCCTCTATAATTCCCATTCCTCCTGACTCTGTACGGACGCCCTTATGCAACGTCCCTACCTCCTGACTCCTACCTTCACCCATAAGACTTTTGAGCGCAAACCCTAATTAATAATTATTAATTTTCAGTAATTTCAGAGAATTATTTTAAAGCATAATTTTGAAACTATTTGTGACACTTTTAAAGTAAATTGATATCCGCAGTCAGTTAGTACAGATTCATAATATTGATTGTCAAACCACATCATACATAATTAATTAAAAACAATTCTCTAATTCTAATCAATTGTTTTCTGCTAGTTAGATACAAACTTATTTTATCTCTCATAGTTTATAAAAAATCTCTGAAATTTTTAAGCAGGAAAGACATGATATTTTATAGATTAATTTCAATAACTAATTATTTATTTTTTACTGAAAAAAATTATTCCATGATACTCATAATTTTCACTTTATAGATATCAACATAAACTTACATAATTTTTCACAAGTTTGATATTTATATGCCTATATTATCAGTTCAAATTTTACTTCAAATATCTTAAGTTTTTACCTCATTAAATCAATGAAAGTAATAAAAAAATTAACTTTGAGACAAACGTTCTACTGGTGTTCCTCCTAGTAGTTGATGAGTATCTTGAATAATATTTGGAATTTTATCAACATGGGGACTCTTGGCAAGACATTTACTCAAATCATATTTTTCTACTTGTTCAGCATTTGCACCAGGAAACCAATGACTACCATTACCCAATAAGTTATAGCGCATCTTAGCATATTCCAACATATCGTAGGCGATCGCCAAATTTCTTAACCATAAAATCACAGGAATATTAATATTTCCAGGAGTATTTTCTGGAGTAGGCAAACCAATATGCCAAGTTTTGCACCAATTTTCTCCCAGTTGAGCGATCGCTGCTTGCTCTAGTCTAACTAATATAGGTGGTAATATCTCATCTGTTTTATCTAAAAACTCTAATGTTTTTAAGTGTTCATCAAAATCTGTAGGTTTTGATGCACCCAAACTCAAGGTATGGACTTGGGGATGACTCAAACAAAATAAATTGTTAAACACTATAGGACTAAGTGGATAGCATAAATCTATTAATTTCTGTGGTGGTTGATACAGTTTACCACCCTTATCAGAAGGACTAATAATAAATACTCCCATATCAAACTTTTTAGCAGTT
The DNA here is from genome assembly GCF_050016015.1 of Dapis hubbardiae BLCC-M172. Classification (NCBI taxonomy): domain Bacteria; kingdom Bacillati; phylum Cyanobacteriota; class Cyanophyceae; order Oscillatoriales; family Microcoleaceae; genus Dapis; species Dapis hubbardiae. The sequence goes on along the minus strand of NZ_JBNHEQ010000283.1, from coordinate 12,337 downwards.
TCTATTGCCGACCAATTACTTTGATTAATGTAGTACCAGTGTAGGTTAACATAGTCAAATTGATTTGTTTGTATAGTTTTAATTATCACATCAGTAGGACCATGAGTTGAGAAACCAATAAATCTAACTTTTCCTTCCCTCTGTAATTTTCTAGCTATATCTAAACAACCTCCTGGTCTAATAGAGTAGTTTAATAGTTCTAAGGTATTAATCCCATGTATGCCCAGCAAATCAATATATTCTAGTTGTAAAAATTGGAGAGACTGCTGAAACTTACCTTCAAATTCTTGGGGATCGGCGCTTGGACTAACTTTTGTTTGAACAATCAATTTTTCCCGTAGTAGTTTGGGTAAAATTTCTCCCAGTTGCATTTCAGATGTGCCATAACCACGAGCTGTTTCTATATGGTTAATGCCACATTCTAGGGAGCGACGAATTGTATTTTCTAAGTTTTCTTGATTATTTGGTGGAATTTGATTTTTAGGAACATCTTGCCATTGATATTGATACCTCATTCCACCACAGGAAAATACTGGCATTGATAATTCTGTTCGCCCGAAGCGTCGATATTGCATTATCTATCTCTATTAATTTCTAGGGAAGGTTCTTCTATTATTTCTACATTATTTGTAGCAAAATTTGTTCTAGCTAGAGAACCATAATACTTTCTTGCTGCTTCATCATAAGCAATAGCTGCATCTTTTTCCACCTCAAAACGACCTAAACGTATTTGCTTTTTGTAAACTTTAATTTCTGCTATCCATTTACGTTTATCTTTACACCAATACACTCCTCGGTATTTAGATGAATGTTTGACACTAGGTCTCCTGTGCATTCGCGCACTTCCTTTAACTAAGCGTAAATTTTCTCGCTGATTATCTAGTTTATTGTGATTAATATGATAAACAGATACACCCATAGGAGCATCCATAATCACTCTGTGCATATAGATAGTCGTTCTTTTGTCATCTTTTTTTATTGTTCTGGCAGCAAACCCGTCTATCAAATACCATTTATATTTTGATAATTCTTCATAGTCTTGTTCATCGACTATTACTACCTGCCCTCTAGTAATTAAGATTTCTTTAGACATTGTTTCAGCCTTCTTGTTTTATTAACTTTAAAAAAATAACTAATCTCTTGAAACAGTTGAGGCTACTACGCAGTTTTTTGAGAACATAATTATTTAACTTTTTCTCTATCTAGGGATAGCTAAATTAATTTTTATGACTGCACCCCAATTATAATTGATGAATCAAGTTTTCTTAATTCATTTACTTCATGTTTTTTTGACTGAGAAGCATTAGTAATATTATTAATTTGTTTACTTAACTGCTTCCTAGTATTTGACTATTGGTAGATGTGGTTTTATTTTTTTGTATTAATCACCTCCAAGGGGTTATACCTACCCAGAACTTGATAAAAATGATCATGATAATCTTTGTTTAACTTTTTTATCACTTTAGGTTAGATATATTTCATTAATTGATAATGGATAATTACCTCTGGTTTTACCCTCTCAGATTTAAGATAAGGAAATCTTGTTTCTTTTTTTCTCTTGAAATAGAAGACAATAAAGACGAATTGATTAATTATCAATTATCCATTGGTAAGTAAATTAGGGGAGTTATCAAACTTTGCTTGAATTTTTGGAAAAATTCTAACTCTTAGAGATCAAGAAACACAAAGATAGTCTCCTAAGTTTTTCTAGATTGATTTTCCATCAACAGAAGCTAATACTTGTTTATTGTCCATTAGATTATCTAAATATACTCTTCCATACAATAGCACATAGTAAGAGGGTTAAGGCGAGTTAAGTCTCTGATTTTATGCTTAATCAAGCTATTTATACCCCTTTTTTTCCTACAATCTTGACCCTTAAATTGATACAAAACTTGTTCAACAAATCAAAAATGTACTTTATTGTGTATCTTGAGTCTTCTACCTAAAGTAGAGTAATTAAAAAAAACGCTACATTTTTTCATCTCAGTATCTTTCTTGAAGTTTAATGTAAGTTCAATTTTTAGTTGTAATATTTTTGTATAATGCCAAACCTGGCGCATTCTTGCTACATCTCCTTAAGAGTAGGTTGAAGGGAGTAGGGTTATTAGAAATAATATATCTTTGCTTAATGCCAATAATCGTTAAAAAAATGACTCAAACTTACTTATTACTTAATAACTGAAGTCTTGATGCAGTATAGCATTTTTTTTAGGAATTGGTATGAGTTGTGATTCACTAAATCAGGAAGTAGAGTATAAATATAAATCAATTGAATTTAAGTATTATTTAATCTCTCACAATTTATGTATAGTTTCTATATTTATAGAGTATATATAGCAATCTGCCCATAGGTTGTAATATTTAATCATAGGGGTTTGGTCTCCTTTACCCAGTCAAAAAAGGGATTTAGAAACCAAACCCCTACAGTTTTCTCACAAATCATTTAGGATGAGTATAGTAATCAATATGAGTCAATAAATAGTTAAAAAGATACAGTTTCAAGTGTAATTACAGTTAATTATACGGTTAAATATACGGTTGAATAAAAGATAATTTTTGTTGACATCACAAAAAATACAGAATAAGATTATATTAAACCTAGATGATTATACTATTTTATGACTACCCTAGTTTTCACAATGCTTTGCTACTCAGTAACATCTTATCTTTTTTCCGGTTCAATTTGCTACCTGGCAAATCAATCAGATGTTAATCAACAGAAAGAAGCAGTTAATAATAAACCAAGTCAAATAAATTTAGGAATTATTTTGTTATGGCCTTTGTGGATTGTCAAAGGAATTAGCCAAGAATAAAAGGTTATGAACTTAAGAGAATTAACTCAAGAAAATCATATAAAAGAGCAGAATCAAACTAAATATTTTCAACATAAAAACATTGACAAACCCATAGGAGAGGTTTTACAACAAGCTGGTTTAATCACAGATATTCAGCTAGAAGAAATTTTGCAATATCAAACTGCTAATCGTCATCTTAAATTCGGAGAAATTGCTGTCATGTGGAGAATGATAAAGCAAGAAACAGTAGATTTCTTCGTCGAAATATTTCCTCAACTAATAACAGAGAATAATAAAAACCAGTTGGTGAATATCTGAAATTAGCAAATTTATTGAATGAAGAACAAATATATTCTATTTTGATAGAACAGGATCAAACAAATTTACGCTTTGGAGAGGTTGCAGTACAAAAAGGATGACTGCGACAAGAAACAATTGATTTTGTATTGCAGAATCTAAAGGGATAATTTACTCCTGCTGTAGAAAACTAAATCTAGTTTTTGTCAAATTGGTGAGATACACAAGTTTAGGATTTTTGGGAATAGTTCAGCAATTAACAATGTTTATGTGACGAGGTGCCGTTTGCGCAGCATGACCTAGGAATACAATTAATAATTAATAATTAATAATTACCCCTTCTTTTAACAAGGGGTAAGACCAATACGGAAAATTTTTGATTTATCCCCTATCCAAGAGGAGGCTTTAAACCTAAATTTTAAGCATTCAGCCGTCAGCCATCAGCTATTAGCTATTGCTTTTGGTGGACGATAAAAGCTTTATTGATTGAACCAGAATTAAATCTTATTACAAAAGTCTGCTCCCTTGAGCTTTAAAGTATATATTTATTTAAACTCCATCCTTAAGGGCGGGATATTATTGCTGTTTGCTCCGCATTCCGCAGGAAGAGCTGACCCTAAATTGTTGAATGAATAATTAATTGACTATCAACTCTTATAGCAGTTTTCATGTTTTTTAGAGTACAGAGATTTGGGTTTAAAGGAAGGAGGCTTTAGTTATCTAGAAGAGAAGGAAGAAGTAATGCAAGTCATGAAATGAAAACCGCTATAGCATTTCCCAAGAAGCGTGAAGTACAGTTATCTTTTTATCTTTTCATTACTCCCTATTCCCTATTTCCTATTCCCTGTTCCCTGTTCCCTCAAAGCTAGAATTTTGTACTTCACCATTATGAGAACTGCTATATAATTATTAATTATTAACTATTAACTATTAACTATTAATTATAATGTATCTTACCCACTACAAGAAGTTAATTTAGCAGTATTTTTTTTACTGTTAAGTAGTTAAGCAAAATTAATTGTATATTTGGTACTGAAGTTAAAGTAGATAGGCTAAATAATTTTTGCTCTAATTATAAAGATTTTTTCCCCTTGCTCAATATCCTTAATTATTTCTGCAAAAGAGCGATTGCCTGGTTCAATAAATGTATTATACCAATTACCATGCCTTAATGCTATACTCAAGCCCAACTTCAATTATTAAGTAATTAACACAGACCAAATCACCTTTTTGATAATTAGCACCCCAATTACCGTTAATTATTTCTGTTTTTACTTCTCCCCCACTCCCCTACTCAAGAAAGTGTAGACAACTTTTTGAGAAATGTTATTAGTCATCCGAACAATAGGGGGATAAATTGCATTTAAAGCTCTAGGATTTCCTATAGGTGCTTCTCCAATTTTTCCAGCAGTTTCTCAATTATGTAGGCGAGTAGTTAATAGCCCATTCTGAATTAAATATTTGCGTTGTCCAACAATAACTTCATCATATTTATCATATTTAATTCAACCACTTAAATTATTAATACTAGCATCATCAACTACATTTAATTTTTCCATAGCTACTGGTTGACCCAACTTCAGTAACTCTTCCATCCGGGAGTTTTCATAAATATAGTCTGGTTTAGAAAGATGACCAAAAGCTTCGTGAATCAACACAACTGCCAGATAAGGATCTCAAATTACATTATACTTTATACTGTCTAGCTTTGACAGGGTTGGCCTCTAGTTGACGGATGGCCTGTTTTGCTACTCCTATAATTTGCTTGTCAATATTACCGAAAAATAAAGGTATAAAGCCTCTCCTTTCAAGTCAAGGATAAACAAAAAAAATTTTTCCTTTTATTCAATCCAATCCGTTTTAGGGAGAGGTAATTATCAATTATCCATTATCAATTATCCATTATTGAAAGAAGGTGTTATAATTTGAAGCAGAACTGATAGGATGGACTTCCTCTTTAACTAAATCCCCTTCTCCACGGGCAATGGCTCTAAATTTGTCATTGATGTCTCAAGGTTCCTGTGCCATGCAACTGCCGATGGAATTAACGAAATAAGTAATAGTGAAGCGAGCGTCATAACTAACATTTGTTGTCTGAATTCGGGGGGCAAAATCTAACAACAACTGATTATAAGCTTCAATTAATTGTCGCTTTTCTTCTAAAGATATGGGACGGGGATCGGGAAAAAATTTAACTTATACATAATCTTGGACTGCTGGAATAGAAGCTAGTTGAGTAGTTGATTTTCAGATTAAATCAGCGTGAGAAATTACTTATTCAATATGATTGAAAGTAACAAAATTCCAGCCTCCTTTATCCCAGGTGCAAATACCTCCTACTAGGGAAAAGTGACGATTAACAGCATTTAACTTTTGGCTACTAAATGAAATGGCTGTTGATTAACTTTGTTCTAGGCTAATTTCTAGATAGTCTACGGGATTGTAGTAATTATAAATTTTCGCTTATTATAGTTCTATAACAGTATGATTTTTGGTAAATTTTCTAGTAATTATATATTTTTATAGTGAAAAAGTTTCTATTAATTCAAATTGAGTGTAGGGATGTTACTGAAATTTGTAGCTATTATATAGTTTCTCATCTGAGAACAAATTTGTTTTACGTTGAAGCTGATTGATAATTAAGATCTAATCATCTAGAAAAACAGTAAAATTTGATTGAAAAATACCTGTAATTATAATTATATATCAGGTAGGATTCTAGAATATTTGATGTGTATTATATTTGTTCGTTATTATCTTAATAAATGTGCTCTTTTTTTCTTTTCGCTAATTCTCTACAATCAATAAAGTATTTCTCTCATAAACTTAAAAACCTCTATATACTTTTTTTCAAGTTATAAATGAAAGCTTCAATAATCAATTTTTTACTTTATTGGCAAATGCAAAAATGATTATAAACTACATTAATTGCTGTTAACGTAGTTCCTCCACAGGAGGCTAGCTGAGTGCTAAGAGCTGTTGGCGCAGCATTCTACAGTAAATGCTTACGATTATTTTGATATGTAAATATCAAAAATAATAGAGTATTATCAATAAAATTTAACTGTTAGTGAATAAAAAATGAGTAAACTAGACCGTAAAATTTTGGATGATTTTTTACATATTGCACAACCATATTTTTATCCTTTAGAACGAGGCGGAAGTAAAGTTTTTTTAGGACTATTATTCCTACTTTTAATATTTTTATTTGCTGCTGTTTTTATAATTGTTAGCCTAGTCTGCTTAGGTAGTGAAGCTATATTTGGTGAATCATTCAATATTATTGCGCCTGGTTTAGTCGATACAATTAAAAATATAATTAATTCGCACTGGATATTTGTAATTATTTTAATGATAGTCGTTCCTGGTAGTGCTTTTTGGTACTACAGAAGACGAATGATACCTCGTTGGCAACCTTGGGCACTTTTAAGTTTACTTTTATTATTATCTCTATCAGTTAGTGGTTTAAATGTAATTATTAGCTATGTTGGTAACTTCTTTACTACTGCCTTAGCAGAAAAAGACCAACCGACATTTTGGAGATTTTTATTTGTTTATGCTGGAGTATTTATTGTTGGTACTCCAATTGTTGTAGTTTACACCTATACACGCCAAAAATTAGGACTATATTGGCGAGAGTGGATGACTAGCAAATTTCTCGACAACTACTTACAAAATAGGTCTTATTATCAAATTAACTCAGAAGGAAAAATTGATAATCCAGACCAAAGAATGGCAGAAGATATTAAATCTTTCACTAGGCAAAGTTTGTTTTTTATGCTGACAATTCTTAACTCAGTAATTGATGTTATTTCCTTCACTGGAATTCTGTGGTCAATATCTGTACCACTGTCAATATTTCTAATTTTTTATGCTGTATTAGGAACATTAGTAGCAGTATTTTTTGGGAGAAAATTAATTACTTTAAATTTCAATCAACTCAGACGAGAAGCAGATTTTCGTTATGGATTAGTTCATATTCGTGATAATGCTGAATCAATTGCTTTTTACCAAGGAGAAGAACAAGAATCATTACAACTCAAACAAAGATTTGCTCAGGTCTTTAATAATTTTAATTTGCTCATTGGTTGGCAGAGAAATGTAGATTACTTTACCACTGGTTATCGATACGCAGTTATTATTTTGCCTTCTTTAATAATGGCTCCTATTTACTTTGCTGGTGAGATTAAATATGGAGATATTACTCAGGCAGGTTTTGCTTTTAGTCAAGTTTTAGGAGCTTTTTCTTTAGTAGTTAGTCAAATCGATAATTTAACTGCTTTTGCTGCTGGTATTAATCGTTTAGCTAAATTTAGAGACACATTAGAAGATACGCAAAAATTACCAGAAATAGGAAATGGGGAAATTGATATTAGAGAAAATTCTCGACTGGCGCTAGAAAATATTACTCTGAATACTCCTCTAAATTACGAAGATATAAATGAAACTCAAAAGACTTTGGTTAGAGATTTATCGGTAGCATTACAACCTGGTCAAGGATTATTAATAGTAGGTCAAAGTGGAGTTGGTAAAAGTTCTTTATTAAGAGCAATAGCAGGTTTATGGAAATCAGGTACAGGTTGTTTAATACGTCCCCATTTGGAGGAAATGTTATTTTTACCTCAGCGCCCTTATATGATTTTAGGAACTTTACGAGAACAGTTATTATACCCTAAAGTTCATCAGGAGTTTGATGAGCATAAATTACGAAAAATTTTGAAAGTTGTTAACTTAGAAGATTTACCAGATAGATTAGGTGGTTTTGATGTAGAGTTACAATGGGAAAATGTTTTATCTTTAGGGGAACAACAACGTTTAGCTTTTGCTAGACTATTATTAACAAATCCTTGTTATGCAATTTTAGATGAAGCTACCAGTGCCTTAGACTTACAAAATGAGGCAGAACTTTATCAACAATTACAAACAACTAAAACCACATTTATTAGTGTCGGACATCGTTTAAGTTTGTTAAAATATCATCACCAAGTTTTAGAATTAACTGGTAATGCTAATTGGCAAATATTATCTGCGGAAGATTATCAAGCAAAAGTTAGTTTATTAAATTAATGATGAAAGTAATATGAAATATAGAACCCATTTGGTATTTATTTTTTATACATGATGGGGTTGGGGAGTGTGGGAAGTGTGGGAAGATGGGGGTCGCTTATTCTACCTTTTTCCCCTCTGAGTATTTCTTAATCTCCTGACTTCTGTACGGGCGTTAACGATAGTTATGCGAAGCTAACAGCCGTTTCGCGGAGCGACATGAAACGCCCCTACGAGGACTGAGGACTGAGCAAAAAACTCGCAACAAAGCCCAAGATACGCTTAGGGGTTCTATATAGGACTTCCCATACTTGTGAGGTACAAAGTTTTTTAACTTTAGGAGTCAGGAGTAGTAGGGGCTTGCTGGCCATTAGCTACGCACAACTTTCCTATCGGAATGCTCCGCAAACGTTTTATATGTCGCGCAGCGTTAACGGAGTTGTGCGACATATAAAACGCCCGTACAGGAGACAGGAGTTAAATATAAGTTGTATTAGGTGTACCTTATGACTCTAGGAAATCCTATAGCAATAATATTTCAGTTGCAAGATTTGAGTGGTAATTAGGAGTTAGGAGTCAGAATAAAAGGATTGTAATATCATGTCCGGTAGCATCGGTATTGCAAGTGAGAAGGTAAGGAAGAAGGCTCATATTATCTAGGAGAGAAGGAAGAAGGAAGAAAGAAGAAAAGGAAAAAGCTTACATAAGGTAAATATTTCCCCAACTTTTACACGCTCCGATACCAGCAGACATGGTATAATTTATCTTAATTGTTATTAAATATCTCATAAATCATTCCTGATTCCTATTACCGAAATATTGTGGTTTAAAGCCTCCCCTTTTAAGGGGATAATAAATAAAAATTTTCCTGTTCGTCAATCCTCTTCTTTTGAAGGAGAGGTAATTCTAAATTATTAATTCTAAATTCTTAATTCTTGAAGAAAAAGAATCCTACCCAAGATTCCACCAAAGATAATATTTGGTACAATACTCATATTGAGGTGCATTATTACGCTTTAGCGTTCCAAATATATCTAGTGGAGGATGGCGGAAATAACTGACCAGTTACAAAATCCTAAAAGTTTTACTAATCAATACTTTTAACTTTTGACTTTTGACCTTTGACTTCCGCGTAGCGGCACTAGGAGCAGTAAACCACAACAATACTTAGGGCTTGCTGAATAAGTCTTTTAGTAGAGGAGAGGAATCAGAACTCAGAACTCAGAACTCAGAACTCAGGAGGAATAGGAATTATAAAGTAGGTAGTCAGAAAAATAGTCCCTTAATTTTTCTGCCTCCCGTTACCCCAAGATGCTCACTTTTTCAGATATATAAACTGAAAAGCTGGTAGTTTTTCCAAATCTAAAATGACTCAAACCCTTATATGTCAATGCTTTGATATTTAATCAGCAAACCCTACTTAAAACTAACAGAAGCGATCGCCTAAAAATTAAGCCAAAATTAAGCCAAAATTAAGCCACAGCTAACTCCTCAACTTGACAAATATATCGCCCCACTGCAGCAGCAACGGGGCATAAACTTTCAACCAACTCCACCATATTTTCCAAAGACAATGCTTGTCGCGCATCCGAAACCGACTCCTCCGGTACAGGATGACACTCTATCATTAAACCATCTGCTCCACAAGCAACCGCAGCTTTTGCCAAAGATGCCACCAACTCCCGTTTACCCACAGCATGAGAAGGATCGACAATAACTGGTAAATGAGTCAACTGTTTCAAAGCAGCTACCGCACCCAAATCTAAAACATTGCGAGTATAACTATCAAAACTACGAATACCTCTTTCACATAAAACCACATTCGGGTTGCCGTGACTGAGAATATATTCAGCAGCCATCAAAAATTCCTCAATAGTCGCAGCTAACCCCCGTTTCAACATCACAGGTTTACCAGTTTTTCCCACTGCTTTGAGTAACTCAAAGTTTTGCATATTCCTACTACCTATTTGCAGCATATCCGCATAAGCAACCACCGACTCTATTTGCGGAATAGACATAACTTCAGTGACGACTGGAATATTGTAGCGTTGACGAACAGATGCCAAAATTTTCAATCCTTCTATTCCCAACCCCTGGAATGAGTAGGGAGAAGTGCGTGGTTTATAAACACCTCCCCGCAACATTTGTACAGGTGCCATTATTAACTTACTTGCCACTGCTTCCATTTGTTCCATACTTTCAACAGTGCAGGGACCACCAATAATTAAAAAATCTGCACCTCCTACCGTTGTCTGTCCAGAAATATTGACAACTGTTTGATGTTCCGAGTAAGACTTAGATGCAAGTTTAGCGTTAGACATGAGATTTTCTCCTTGATCAATTAAGTGGGGTGAAAAATAAAAAACCCGGAACCATTATTCAGCTCCGGGTGAAAAGTGAAAGTCAGCATGACAAATTACCCGGAACTATATCGGGGCCAGAAATAAAAACCGTAATACCAGGAATTTACTTGAGTCATAACTGTTTTCGTCTTTTTTTGAATACTCAGATTTGCAAACAAAAAACCGCAGCGTTTATGCTGCGGTTCACTTAGAGGTTTATAGCAAAAACTATATTCACTCCAAGTGAACCTCTCTATACCAAAAATAAAAATAGGAATTACTAATAAACATCGGCTTTTTGTTTGTGTTAAGAAATATGTTAATTATGGAATTCTAAGATGGGTAAAGAAATATTCTTCTTTGAGTCCTTACCGATTTAACATAGCAGAAACTTCAGAGAGTGTCAAGCCCCTATAGGAATTTTTGGTGGTGGTGCATAGTAATGGTAGAGAGAGTTTCGGAACTGTGGGAACTGTGGGGAGTGTGGGGAGTTTCGGAACTGTGGGAACTGTGGGGAGTGTGGGGAGTTTCGGAACTGTGGGA
>NZ_JBNHEQ010000283.1:0-1211 GCF_050016015.1 Dapis hubbardiae BLCC-M172 | reverse complement strand
ACTGTGGGAGGTAGGGGGGAGAAAAAGTAGTGATAATCTATACTAATATAGAATCCGGGTAATTAGTTATCGTATTGCGGAGGAGTCAGGAGTCAGGAGTCGTAGGGGCGATTTCCTTCCGAATGCTGTCGCTTTCCGCGTAATTAGGAGCATGAAAAACGGAAATTGCCCGTACAGGAGTTAGGAGAAATATTGGATTTGAACTATTAAATTATATAATTCCTATTCAATAGAAAACTTGTATTAATGAAGAAGTAGTTTTGCAATTACCATATAACCGGATTTTATATAATTAATATCATTTCTCAAAAGTAATGCTACCCTTGGAAAGTTGTAAAAATAACTGGATAAATTACAGAGGTTAGCTAACAATAAAATTACGTCAATAAATAGTATTTAGAAATAGAAAATTCAAGTATAGCAAAGTTTTTGAGAATTGGTATAACTAAAAATTGTCAAAAAAAGACTTTGAATCTTGGTAACTATTGAGGTGTGGAAGTATAGCCGAAGTATAGCATTAATGCATGGTAATTGGTATAAATCGAAAATTTTGGCAAAATATCCAGGATTTCGGTCAAATTTATTAATTTATCCTTGAAGGTCAATTAACTATTTTAGGACTTACGCAAAGACCATCTATATAGGGTTTAAAACTATAACGTTATAGTTTTTTAATCTTATACCAATTTCATAAAATATTGCTACAGTCACGGCACAGGCAATAGGCAAAGAAAAAAAATAATAAAAAAGGTTTAATTTTGAGAATTTATGGGATTTATCAAGTTTTTTATTCTAGGAATAAATCACAACTTAAGATGTAACTACCTTTTTTGAATTTGGTATTATATATAGTGCTTCTGCGTAAGTCATGTAGTAGCTATTTTTAACCATATCCAATCAATCTCTACATTTTTGTAGCATTCTTTTTTCAAAGTGGTATTACAGATATAGCAATCTTATGTGAGTTGTAAGATTTTAGTGGCATTTAGGAGTCAGGAATCAGGAGTCAGGAGTCATAATTTTTAAGCTTTTCACCTCAAACTAACTATCATAAAAATTCTCACATCTCATTCCTGATTGCTATATTAGACATAGATATGAAAAAGAATGTAGAGTTCTATATCTATCATTTTACCCTTTTTTTATTCAAGATTTCTCCTTCTTCCTTCTTCCTTCTTCCTTCTTCCTTCTTCCTTCTTCCTTCTTCCTTC
>NZ_JBNHEQ010000282.1:279-2647 GCF_050016015.1 Dapis hubbardiae BLCC-M172 | reverse complement strand
AGAAAAAGTAGGATGTGGTCGGTTCGTCTCTATTTGAGAGTCTCAAATTTTTCGTAGTGAAGCAGTCACAGAAAATTCAGATCAGGATTTTCCCTACTCCCTACTACCTACTCCCTATTCCCTAAAAATTTGCAAAAATTATGATACTTACTCCACCACAAAACCTACCCCAAGAAGTAAAAATTCAACTCCTATTAACAGGAGGACATCAATATACTATTTATCTTAAATCTGATGCACCTTTACTCCAACTTTTAGCCAAAACATTATTATCTAAACATCAAAAAACTGAAAATTCTACCCTCTTTCAAATTCCTCTAGCAGAAGGTCATTCCGCTTTATGTTTTCCCAGCGAACATTTAGTAGGAATGGTAACTGAACCACCAATTTATTTACAGCATTTACAACCACAAGAGAGTAAATCTAATCTTCAAACCTATACTCCTCCTACTCCTAAAACAGATAACTTAGAATCTCGTTATTTACTGATAGAAAATTTCCTCACAAATTCAGAAACTCAACAACTACTAAACTATATCTTCCAAAGAAAATCAGATTTTGTACCAACTACAACATCAACTAAAGCTGAAAATTATCGTCGTTCTTTAGTATTGCACTCTTTCCCCAAATTCCGAGAATTAATAGTCAATAGAATTCAAGAAATTTTTCCTGATGTGCTAACAAAGTTAAATATTCCAGAATTTTCAATTGCCCAAATTGAAAGTCAGTTAACAGCTCATAATGATAATAATTTCTATAAAATTCATAATGATAATGGTTCTCCTGAAACTGCGACTAGAGTTCTTACTTATGTTTACTATTTTTATCGAGAACCTAAAGCATTTACAGGTGGTAATTTAATAATTTATGATAGTAAAATTCAAGATAAATACTATGTCAAAGCCGAAACATTTAAAACAATAGAACCTACAAATAATAGTATTGTATTTTTCCTCAGTCGTTATATGCACGAAGTTTTGCCAGTAACTTGTCATTCTCAAGCTTTTTCAGATAGTCGCTTTACTATTAATGGTTGGATACGGAAAGATAATTCATAATTAATAATTAATAATTAATAATTAATAATTACAGCATTTAGTGTTAATTATTTTTGCTGTTTACCGAAAAATTCAGGTATAAAGCCTTCTATTTCAAGAGAAAAAAAGTGCTCTTGAATTTCCTTATATTTAATCTGATAGTTTTAACCAAAGGTAATTATCCATTATCCATTATCCATTAATGAATTCTCCCCTACTTCCCTATTCAAGAAAGTGTAAGTTTATTCAATTAGTGTAATTATGATCAGTGACAAATATAATCAAAATCTAGTTAAATCAAAATGTGTGAAAATTGATAATTTTTTAACTCAGACAGAAAATCAAAAAATTCTCGAATCCGCGATTAAACTAGAAGGATATTTTGAAAAAAGTCTTACTAGCTTAAGTGATAATGACCCCGACTTTCGCAAGTCAATGGTATTGCATTTAGCAACTATTTCCAAAACTAGAATTAGTCAACGAATTAAATTAGTTTTACCTCAAGTTTTAGCTAAATTTGGTCATCAAGAATTTCCTATTGCTAAAATAGAAGCACAGGTAACAGCTCATAATCACGGTCATTATTATCAGACACATAATGATAATGGAATGCCAGAAGTTGCTAAAAGAGAAATTACCTACGTTTATTATTTTGATCAACAACCTAAACAATTTTCTGGCGGAGAATTAGTTCTATATGATGAAAAAATAGATAATAATTACTATAAGCAGGCAAATTCATTCAAAAAAATTGCACCAAAAAATAATACTATTATTTTCTTTATTAGTCGTTATTGGCACGAAGTTTTACCAGTAAATTGCCCTTCTAAAAAATTTGCAGATAGTCGCTTTACTATTAATGGTTGGCTATGGAGAAGTTAATATTTACCATTGATAATTCATTAATGCTACCCTGGGAAACTGTCAAAAATTAGTATCAAAAGAACCAAGGTTATTAAATACTAAACACTAATCTCGATCAAATGAAAAGCAATGTCAAAAATTAGTTAGTTATCAAGAAGTAATAATAAGTAGTAGGGAACAGATAAGGTCGGAATCATTGAATAATAATGATATCTTTTATATTGACTATTTTATGACTGAAAAAAATAGATTTTTTTGCTTAACCATAAAGAGTTTTTTACCCCACAATCTTTAACTTTTAGAATTACCCATGAAATAGCTCTAGTATCTGAGAAGGAGAGGAAAAAAAATTATTGATATGAAATTTAAAAGGCTTATCTTTAATCATCGAAATCAAATATCTCTATTTCCTGGGAGAGAAAGTTTGATAATTTATGAAGTCAAATCAAAGAGTTTCCATGTTGAGG
>NZ_JBNHEQ010000282.1:0-179 GCF_050016015.1 Dapis hubbardiae BLCC-M172 | reverse complement strand
AATAATTGAGAGAATATAATTCTGCTTTGGCAAAAGATTTAGTCAAAATTTATCCAGGAAAAGTATAAGATTAAATCCTCAAAGTCTTCACTTTCATCATCAAAATCAAACATTCCTTTGACTAGGAGAGAAAGTTTGATAATTTATGAAGTCAAATCAAAGAGTTTCCATGTTGAGGA
>NZ_JBNHEQ010000281.1:44696-45837 GCF_050016015.1 Dapis hubbardiae BLCC-M172 | reverse complement strand
AGAAACCGGGTTTATGGGAGGTAGATTTTATATGGTAAAGCATTTAATATAAACCATTAAGAAACCGGGTTTATGGGAGGTAGATTTTATATGGTAAAGCATTTAATATAAACCCGGTTTCTCTATTTCTTCAAAAATTCCTATAATGCCTTTTTTCCCAAGTCAAAATCAACCTCTTACTCCTTTAACTAAAGCTTGACAACCTTGTAAGAAAATACTCACATCCATACCCAATCCAATATACTGAACTCCACAGTCAATCCATTTTTTTGCAGTCTCAGAATTATTAGTAAAAGTACCAACAGCTTTTCCTGAACTCCGAATAATTTCTACTGCTTTTTGCATTAATTCAACTACTCGAATATCATCAACTTGACCAGGAATACCTAAAGACTGAGATAAATCATAAGGACCGAGAAAAATTACATCAATATGAGGAACTGTAACAATTTCTCTCAGATTTTCGACGCCTTTTGTACCTTCCACATGAACTACAACTAAAGATTCTGCATTCAATTTATCGGTAATATTACTACCTGCTGAAGTGTAAACTCCAGCGCGAGTTCCAAATGATAAACCACGACAACCAATAGGATTATATTTAGCACTTTGCACTACTATTTCTGCATCAGTTATTGTTTCTATTTGTGGAACTTGTACGCCTGCGCTTCCGATATCAAGAGCGCGTTGAATTTGTGCAGCATCATTTTTGCTGACTCTGACAACTGGTGCAATACCTCCACAGTCAGCAGCACGACAAAGGTCTTCTGCAACTAGAATATTTAGAGGTCCGTGTTCGAGGTCGATAACTGCGAAATCAAATCCTGCTATACCGCAAATTTCAATGAAAGCAGGGTAAGCGCAATTCATAAAAAGTCCGAGTACGACTTCGCCGTTTTTGAGTTTTTGTTTGAGTTGATTTTTTTTCATGGTTGATAAATATATAGAAAAGAGGTAATAGGGAATAGTAGTGGGAGCATCTTGCTCCCGTTCCAGGTATTCCTTATTCCTGTATATCATTACTATGTCAGACTACCAACAATATTACTAGAGAGTTTGGAGACCATTAGTAGAGGGTTTGGAGACCAAACCCCTACCAGGAATTTTAATTCTGGTTAATTGCTTTTTCCCTATTTTTTTA
>NZ_JBNHEQ010000281.1:41527-44596 GCF_050016015.1 Dapis hubbardiae BLCC-M172 | reverse complement strand
TATTCCTGTATACCATTACTATGTAAGACTACCAACAATATTAGTAGAGGGTTTGAAGACCATTAGTAGAGGGTTTGGAGAGCAAACCCCTACCAGGAATTTTAATTCTGGTTAATTGCTTTTTCCCTATTTTTTTACGAGGTACGGTAGTGGGAGCATCTTGCTCCCGTTCCAGGTATTCCTTATTCCTGTATACCATTACTATGTAAGACTACCAACAATATTAGTAGAGGGTTTGGAGACCATTAGTAGAGGGTTTGGAGAGCAAACCCCTACCAAGAATTTTAATCCGGGTTAATTCCTTTTTGCCTAAGCATTTCTGCTAGTCTGTCTGCGCGTTGTTTTTCCTGGTCTAATTGTTGTTGTATTTGCTCTGCACGTTGTTTTTCTTGTTCCCGGAGTCGATATAATTCTACAGGGGTGAGAAACTTGTTTCCATCTGGTCGATATATTTCTAGGGTCTCTGCTGTAAGTTCAAAGCGAATACCTAGACGCGGACTTACCCAACCATTAATTTCTGGAATTGCTTCTAAACTATTCCCTACTCTAGTTGAACCGACAAAATCATTTTCATCGGGGTCATAGATATAATATTCTTCAACTCCATATTGTTGATAAAAAAGTAATTTTCTAGTCATTTCCTGGGGGCGGTTGCCTGGTGACAAAATTTCAAATATAACTTGGGGAGCAATATTATTTTCTTCCCACTGTTTATATGAACCCCTATCTCCTTTTGGTCTACCAAAAACAACCATCACATCAGGTGCTTGGCGAATTTTGTTATTTCCTTCCATGGGATACCACAGAAAATCTCCGGCAACGAAAATATCCGCTACTTCAGCAAATAATATTTCTAGGTTTTCTTTAATAGTAACTATCCACCGAAATTGTTTGGTATTATCTGCCATTAGTTGACCGTCGCTATCAGGGTAAATAATTTCTGATTTAGTATCAGTAGTTAGTTGTTTGATCATATTTTGTTTAAACTAATTTGAGGGAAAAGAGTGTAGGGGTTTGGTCTCCAAACCCCTATAATAATGATAACCCTGTAGGGATGTTTCACTGCGTGACATGAAACGCATTTTTGTTATACAACGTCTCTACTTTTTAAGGCGAAACGTTTTTGGAGGGTTGTTCAAAATCTCCTAAAAACAACTTCTGACTTCTGACTTCTAACTTCTGACTTCATTACTGCACTGTTACCACTTCTTCTGAACTTTCATTTGCCAAGCGATCGACTGCCCGCAAAGCATAAGTTCCTGGCGTAACTCTCACCGCATTAGTAGCAGAATTTAATACTTGCAACAGCGCCCATTGATTACCATTTTGCTGATACAACGCCCAAGAGCGAACATCTCCAGTATTATCAGCACTCCAACTAATAACATCAGAATTAACCTGTACTCCTGTAGGTGTTGCGGGAGGTTGGTTATCTAACCACGGCATCGCTGGAGGTAATGCTGGAGTTGGATAAACTGAACTTTTGAATACATTATTTACACCCGACACATTATCTCGAAACATCTTCATACTAAAAAAGATATTTCCTAAAGAAAGTTGACTTGCTCTCTGACGAGAAAGAGCAACTTGTCTCTCAAACTCAGATACTGACCAACCAGAAACTTGTAACTGACTTAAATAGTTTCCAGCATAAATATGACGACGTTGGGGGTTTTGTTGCAACCACCAATTTAACAACACTGGATAACTCTGTTGAGGTGGGTCGATGCGCCAATAAAGTTGAGGTGCCAAATAATCTAGCCAACCCTTCTCCATCCATAACTTCACGTCAGCATATAAACCTTCATATTGATCGAAACCAACAATACCTGGGGGGTTTCCTGGACGATAAATGCCGAACGGACTAATGCCAAATTTGACATAAGGTTTCTCAGCGTGAATACCTTGATAAAGACGTTGCACCATATTATTCACATTCTGTCGTCGCCAGTTAGATAGAGAAAGAGTGCCGCCAGATGCTTTGTAACTATTGTAGGTTTGGTAGTCGGGAAATTCTTGTCCTGCTTGAGGATAGGGATAAAAATAGTCATCGAAGTGAATGGCATCAACATCATAACGGCGCACCACATCTATAATAGTATTGTAAGTTTGGTCTTGAATGACTTGCGCTCCTGGGTCCATCCAAATATTTTTGCCGTATCTATAAGCATATTGGGGATATTTGGTCGCCATGTGATTAGCAGCAAAGGAACCATCATTAGGACTTAGTTGGGCACGGTATGGGTTAAACCAAGCATGAAGTTCGATGTTGCGTTTATGACTTTCGGCGATCGCAAATGCTAAGGGGTCATAATATGGCTGGGGTGGTGTTCCCTGTTGCCCGGTTAACCAGCCACTCCAAGGCTCAATAGGAGAGTCATATAAGGCATCTCCGGTTGGTCGAACTTGCAAGACTAAAGCGTTGAGGTTTAGTTCTTGCATCCGGTTGAGGATGTTGAGTAATTCTGCTTTTTGTTGGGCGACGGGTAGACCTCGTTGAGAAGGCCAGTCAATGTTGGCGACGGATGCTACCCATACTCCACGAAATTCTCTGGGGGAAAAGAAGGATGCTTGTTGAGCAGTGGCTGTGGGTAAGTAGCTAGAGATTTGAGTCAGGGTTAGTCCTAATATTATGAGGCAACTCCAGAGGAGATGTTTGGGTCGAAAGTGGATGTTTTTGGGGATTTTAGCTAATAGTTTGTTGACTAAGTTCATTTTTGGATAGTGGTAATTTAACCTCATTCTACCTGATACTTAACTTCATACGGTTCAATGATTTTTTTGTAGGTTTAGTCAGTAGTAATATTATGTTCGGTTAAATACTTATAATATTTGTGAAGGTTGGTAATAGACATGAGTGGAAATTGATATAACGTGTCACGGTTTGGAGACCAAACCCCTACCTTCCTACTAGCTCTGATAATAACTAATTATTTGAACTTATTTGAACATAAGATAATTTACCCGAACAGAAATTTAACAACTATTGCGTATATCGCCATAAAAGATTTTAGTGGAGGTTGACAAGTAAGAATCTTCCCTAGAAAAAGTCAGATAATTTCTCAATTC
>NZ_JBNHEQ010000281.1:11073-41427 GCF_050016015.1 Dapis hubbardiae BLCC-M172 | reverse complement strand
ACTGGAGGTTGACAAGTAAGAATCTTCCCTAGAAAAAGTCAGATAATTTCTCAATTCTCTTCTTTGCCGAACAGAACTTTAACGACTATTGCGTATATCGCCATAAAAGATTTTACTGGAGGTTGACAAGTAAGAATCTTCCCTAGAAAAAGTCAGATAATTTCTCAATCTTGGCTGATGATTGTCAAAAACTGACTTTTAATCTGGCTAATTACTTGAGTGTTGAAGTCTCGGTGAAGTATAGCATTACTTTTAGTAATTGGTAGAACTAAATAATCTTCCAGACTGTTGAAGTCGAAAAAATCTTCCCCTAACCTTTCCAAATTTTCAAGAGATAAAGGTTCAATTTGACTACCTATTCCCTCCAGTATTTCTCTAAAACGTTTTTTAAGTTGATTGGATTCCTAATAAGGTGGGCAAACAGTAAAAAATTATAAGATGAGTATGAATTATACCAGTTCTCAAAAATAATGCTACAAAACTGTGTTGATAGGCAACACTTAAACTACGATTTGTAGCAAAAATTTATCCAGATTGTATCACTGAATATCTGCAAATCTTACTTTTAAGATAATACTTAAAACAACAAAGCAGTATTCAATATTAGGTATAGCAGTTACGATTACCTTTAGGATATTCTCAAACTATAAAACTTAGTGATAGTAAAACTTTTACTTTTGATTTTGCGTCAAGGTATTGAGGAAAAGTTTATGGTATTTTCAGGTATTCAGCTATTTTTATGAAGATTCAGTAAAGTTCTGAATAAATACTTGCTATTTATACAATACCTATGTAAGTATATTCACAGTTATAAAACTACTTATAAAGGTTAGGAAATTGGTACAAGCTAAAAAAAGGAGTTAGTTATCATGCCCGAAAAATTTTTTTATTCCACAATAATTACGGCATTACTATCTGTTTTATTAGGATTTTATCCTTTTTACTCATCTAAAAATTTGAATCTCAACCAAGCAAGACAGAAATATAATCATGTTCAAAGCTATCTTGATTAGTTTTCTGTTACCTTTCTTGGTTTATTTATGTAATTTATTATCAAGTTAAAAGTAGTTTTGCAACTTATAAAAAAATACATAATCCGGAAATTTATCCTAGTGAGTAACAAAGTATTGTTGGGATTATATCTTTATGACCTTCTGAAATTTGATCGGTAGGTAGGCACAAATAAACCTAAGTATGAACTTTCAGGAAGCATCTGTTAAAATCATTGAGATTGGTTATTTCTACTCCATTCCAGTCATACTAATATAGTGACATCTAATTAAACTAAGCTACTTATTTATAGATATAGATACTTACTAATAGGTATAGTTATATTCATATTCATAATTATAAGAATCTTCAAAATTAGTGCTGACTCTCACTCCATTATTATCAACAGTACATACAAACTTATTTCGTTCTCCATAGACATCTACCCATCCTTGCCACTCCCAACCTTCTCTAGTTTTTCTCACATCTTTTTGAGAAGACCAGTTCCCATTTCTCGGAAATCCCATTTCATCTTCCATAAATTTTTGACAAGAACTCACAATACTACTGTTATTGTTCTTATTTTCATGCTCATATAAAGTATCAGGAACACTATAAGGATATTTTTCTTGTTTGTGGGTATATGCTGTTACTTCATTATTATTGATATTACAAACAAAATTGCTTCTTTCTCCATCAAATTCTACCCAACCTCGCCATTCCCAACCCAATTGAGTTTGAGTTATATCATCTACAGATGACCACCGCCCATTACTTGGAAATCCCATTTCATCTTCCATAAATTCTTGACAAGAACTTATCACAAAACTGGTATTAATATTAGTTTTATCATGATTTTTCACTCTCACTTTTCTCTGATTAATTCTACCTGGATACCAATAATTCCTCAGTTTAATATGACTATTATCACCAGCATCACAGGCTGCTAGAAAAACAACTGTCGCTAATGTTATTGCTAGGTTTTTTTTCTTCATCTTTCTCTGTAAGCAAATAAAACTTTTGATTATAATAGCACTAAAAGATACTTTTGGAGAATCTTTTTGGGAAAAATACAGAAATATCCTTCATTAATGGATAATTACCTAGCCGTTAAAACCGTAACGGAATTGAATATAAGGAAATATCCTAGCACTTTTATTTCCCTTGAAATAGGGAGGCT
This sequence comes from Dapis hubbardiae BLCC-M172, assembly GCF_050016015.1. Classification (NCBI taxonomy): domain Bacteria; kingdom Bacillati; phylum Cyanobacteriota; class Cyanophyceae; order Oscillatoriales; family Microcoleaceae; genus Dapis; species Dapis hubbardiae. The sequence goes on along the minus strand of NZ_JBNHEQ010000281.1, from coordinate 39,257 downwards.
AATAAAGCTGAATTATTTAATTATTAATTATTAATTATTCGGTCAAATGAGACAAGCTTTTATGTTTTTAAACTGGTTTTTAAGACAAGGCAAAAGGCAAGAGGTATAGCGCTACGCGCCAGTCAAAAGTTAAAAGTAATCTCTGAGTGAGTTTTCGGTACCCAAATGTTCCACAAACGTGATTTACCAATGTCCGCACCCTAAATGCGTAGTACTATAATACCATTTCTCAAAAACTTTTCTATATTTGATTGAAGTAGGGGAGTAGGGGAGTGTAGGGACGTTTAGCTGGCGCACAACTTTCCTGACGGAATGCTCCGCAAACGGTAACGCTGCGCGACATATTTGCGTTTTGCTTCGCACAACTCCGTTAACGCTGCGCGACATGTTTGCGCTAGCATTCGGAAGGAAAAAGCGTTAGCGCAGCTCCTCTGGAAAAGGCAGCATTCCGGAACGGAAAACGCATTTTTGCCTGTGCAACGTCCGTACAAAGAGGTAGGGACGTTGCATAAGGGCGTCCGTACAAACAAGAATAATTAATGCTAAAATTGCTCTTTTCTAACAAAAAAGTAATTATCTTAGTTTAATTACTTAATAACTGAAGTTTTATCCAAGTATAGTGTTAATGCATGGGAATTGGTATAATACCAAATTTATCCATAGATAGTTATAGTCAAAATAGGAACATAGAATATAAAAAAATAGGCAGCTATACTATTACTTTGAAACTCAGAATTAAAAAGGCTTTCTATTCACTGGTATAGCAAATTTATAAAATAATTTTACAAATAAAATTTAGGTAATGAGACTCTTAAAAACAGGATTTAGGCACCTCATTAAGATTTACCTATCACCTACTAACTAAAACTTATTTGTGGCAAACTTTTTCCAATAGATTCTTCCTTGTTTGACTCTACTGTTTATTTTTCCTGAATTTTTAATTCATCAATATTCCAAAAAGCTCCGCCAATGGCAGAAAATTTTAAATTATCAATATGATTACGAACTGCTTGGAGTGAAAGAGGATTTACTAAAAAAAATACAGGTAATTGTTCGGCAACAATTTGTTGAAATTCTCCATAGATTTCTCGTCGTTTATTTTCATCTACTGTCTGATATCCAGCAATAAACAAACGGTCAATTTCTTTTTCCCAATCAGAGACTTGCCAATTTTTCATCCTTGGTTCACCAGGTTTAGAACCTAAATTAAATTGATGAAATGAACCATTACTTAACCAAAATAAGGATAGTAAATTAGGTTCAAGGTCAGCACCAGAAACACCAAATGCTCCGACATAACATTCCCAATCTCGACTAGATAATAGCTTTTGTAAAACAGTGTTGAAGTTGAGTACCTGTAAATTTGCTTTAATCCCGATATGACTTAAATATTCTTTAATTTGAACTGCTGTATCTATCCGTAGTTTTTCTTCTGATTTGACTAAAATTGTAAATTCTACTCGGTTGCCATCCTCATCTAATAATTCATTTGTATTATTATATTGAAAACCAGCATCTAACAATATTTTTTTTGCCTTTTCCGGATTATAGTCATAGACCTTTAATCCTGCTTCTGGAGATAAATAATAAGGACTTTGTACTGCCAGAGCAGAATGTTGTATTTTCCCTAAACCGCGATAAATATTGTTATTAATTTCTTGGCGATTAATAGCATAAGCAACTGCTTGCCGAAATGCTAAATTATTAAACCAACGAGACTTAATTGGGTTTAAAAAAGGTTTACCTTGAGAATTTCTTCCTTGATTAAGATTAAAACCAACAAATTTATGAACAAACTGAGGACCACCATTATAAATCTTATATTTCCCTCGTTTTTCTTCTCGTTTAAGTAATTGAAATGCTTCGGCATTTACTCCAATACTATCTAATTCTCCTGAACGAAATCTCAGCAATTGATTGTCAGTTGATTGAAGAATTTGGATGATAATTTTATCAATATAAGGAAGAGAGTTACTGACTGAATCGGAACGCCAATAGAAGGGATTTTTCTGTAAAACTATTCTTTGGGAAGGGATATAATTTTTCAACCTAAATGCACCATTGCTAATAATTTTTTCTGGTTGTGTGTTTGTATTCCAGGTTGATAAAAATAGAGGTTTTCCATCAGTGTCAGTTGAAAAAATAGTATCCCTTAAAGCATGATCTGGTAAAATTTTTAATCTTCCAATGTATCTGATAAATGGCGCAAATGGTTCTGGCAAAATAAATTCTACTCTTTGTTTATCTATTTTTTTTACTGAGGGAAAACTACCACTACTGCCAATTTTTAAAAAGTCTCTATAGACAGTAGGAATTTTTTGGTTGAGATAAATATCTTGATAGGTAAAAACAACATCATCAGCAGTCAGAGGTTCTCCATCAGACCATTTTAATTCTGACCGCAAAGTAAAGATAATTCGCTTTTTATCTTCAGACAAAATCCAAGATTCTGCTAAGGCAGGTTCTAATTCTCCAGTCAAACCATTTTCTGATATTAATCCTTCGTAAATATATCTAAAAATGCTATAGGGAAAACGAGATATCGCATAATTAAAAGTAGTTGGCGGACTAGGGCTAACTAATACTAATTTTGAGTTATTATTACTCTGAGAGTTTAATAATGTTGGGCGACAACCACTGGTCAGAATTAATAAACAACAGAATACAACCCCTGCTAAAAAATTTACTATCCTATAAATACTAAACCGATGAATATCTTGATTTTTGTTTTTACTTTCTAACATTTCCAAAAATTACTAGGTAAAATTTGCCGGGTTTATACTATTTTACATCTATTAAGTAAGTATGCAAAATTAAACGGAGGTGGAACTGAAGCAAGTAAATTTTCCCAAACAATTCTGACTATTATGGTTTACGAATTTGCTAACTAATCAACAGGGCTATACATATTATTTTGGGTAGTCTTGCATAGTAATGGTCAAGTACAAATTATGGTATTATACTGATGTATGAAGTTCCATATTTACCGCCCAACTTTCCTAACCTTCTTAATATTGGCTTGACCATGAAATAAAATATCAAACCTCCTCTTTTAAGGGAATGAAAAAGAAAATTCTGGTTTTCAAGCCTCCGGTTTAAGGTGGAGGTACTGATAACTGAAATTACCGAAAATTAATAATTATTAATTAAATACCTTGCTTAAAAGCCTTCCCCCTCCATGGGAAAAAAGTGCTCTTGAATTTCCTTATCTTAAATTCCGTTACGGTTTTAACCAGAGGTAATTATCCATTATCCATTATCCATTAATGAAAAACAGTCTCTAATGCCGAGAACAAATTTATCTAAATTTACGTCAAGTATAGTAACATAGACATCTAAATATTCAACTTGTCTAGATTATATCACTGTAAAAATATGATTTTCTCTAAGTTCAATTCTCTTGATAACTGTTTATTAGGTACTGCAACTGTAGCAGCAATTGTTATTACTATCCCGACAGTAGCAACTGCGAATAATGCTCAACAAGTAGCAGAAATTGCTACACCAATTACAGTACAAATTAATAGTAATTTAGGTGATGGTTCAGGAGTAATTATTGCCAAAGATGGTAATATTTATACCGTTCTAACTGTTAATCATGTTGTTCAAGATTCTACTATTAAATATAGTGTCAGAACTAATGAAGAAAAAGACTATCAAGTAATTGAAGTAGTCAATTTACAAACAACTGATGAAGAACCAGATTTAGCAATAGTTAAATTTGAAAGTTATGATACTTATCCAGTGGCAACTTTAGGTAATTCTGAACAATCAGTTATTGGTTCCCAAATATATGTTTTTGGTTATCCTGCCACTGGTGGTTTATTTGGTACAGATAGAGCGCCAGAATTATCTCCAGGATTAGTAACCAGTCGCCCTAAAACTCGCCCAGAAGGTTATACTTTACGTTATCAAGCTGTTACTTGGAGTGGCATGAGTGGGGGTCCAGTTTTTGATACAGATGGTCGTATTATTGGTATTCATGGGCAAGGAGAATTTGGCTTTGCTCAAACTAATTCTGGGGATGTAGCGCCAATTAAAACAGGGTTTAATGCAGCAGTTCCTATTAATAGTTTTATTAGAAAATTATCTGCTGCTGGTATTAATCCTTCAGACTTAATTTTAGATGATACTCCAACAAATAGTATTCCTTTTTCAACAATTAATCCCCAAAGTTATGAAGCTTTATATTTTAAGGGTATAACTTATTTAGATCGGGGAGATGCTTGGGAGGCGATCGCTAATTTTAATCGTGCTTTAGAAAAGGAACCTAACAGTCCAGAAATATATTTTAATTTGGGTATTGCTAAGAGTTTATTAGTTAACCCTCACGAACCAATAACTAGAGGTCCAAATCCGATTAAAGATTATACCAAAGCTATTGAACTTAATCCAGGTTATGCTGATGCTTATTATAATCGTGCTAATGCTTATTATCAAAATAGTCTGACTTATCAAAAAATGGAAAATAAGAAAAAGGCTAATCAAGAACTTCTGAAGGCAATAAAAGATTTGCAAAAAGCAGCAGAACTTTATCAGCAAGGTGGTAGACTTAAAGCTTATCAAGAGACCTTAGATTTAATTCAAAAGTTCCGGAACTTCTTATTAGTCTAAATTTGTTAGTTCCTTAATTTGATGTTGATGCTTGGCTTTAAGAGATTTAACAGTTCCTTGAAGTTGAGTTTCATAGTTTTGTTTTAATTCTTGAATTTTTTGCTGAAGCTGATTATGATGTTTATAAGTCATAGATTTCATGGTTTCTAACATAGATTCTTGATTAATTGCTTCTAATTCTTTGATTTTATTTCGGAGCTGATGTTGATGCTTGGCTTCTAAAGATTTAATAGTTTCTGTAAGTTGTTGCTCACGTTCATTCTCTAAGTTAGCAATTTCTTGTTGATGCTTGGCTTCTAAAGATTTGGTAAAACCTTGAATTCTTTGCTGATTAATTGCTTCTAATTCTTGGAACTTTTTGTGGTATTCTACTTGCCAAAATTGATTATTTTCTTGGATTTTGTGTTGATGATTTCTTTCTAAATCTATTATTTGACGAGAATATTTATCTGTCAAATTTTCTATAGTTTTTTGTGCTTTAGATTCAGCTAATCCTAATTTTTGAAGATATTCAATTTCTAATGATTGAATCTTCTCTTTTAGTTGATTTTCTAATTGAACTTTCTCTCTCGTATGTTTCTGAGAGTCTGCTTGTTTTTTTTGTTTATAATCTGTTTCTAATTGTTGAATTTTATCTTGATATTCTTGAATTTCATCTTCCTGTGCTTTCTCAATGTCATATATTTTTTCTTGAGCTTCTCGTAACTGTCTTTCATGATTTTTACTTTGTTTTTTCAACCGCTTTTCCAATAACCAATAAGCACAACCTATACCTGCTAGACAACTAATAATTGTACTAACTATCAATGATATTATGAGCATGATTTTGACTATCTCCTTATTTTGCTTGCGAGTACCTATAAATGACACTATTCTATTAAATTATTTAAAATATAATAATAGCATGATCTCTGCTTTTTTGATGTATTTTGATGTATAATGAATAGTAGATATTCGTAGTTTAATAAATGAGAATGCAAGATCAATCAAAATATTTAGAATTTATTCATGCCCATGTTTTGATTTCTGGAAAAGTTCAAGGAGTTGGTTATCGCTTTTCTACGTTAAATACAGCAGTCAGTTTAGGTATCAATGGTTGGGTGAAAAATTTACCTGATGGTAGAGTAGAAGCTGTTTTCGAGGGTAGGGAGGAAGTTGTAAAAAAGATGATTAACTGGTGTTATCAAGGTCCTAAGCCTGCTGTGGTTCAGAATGTTTTAGTTAGGTATGAGCAAGTTGAAGGAATTGAAGGTTTTGAAATTCACCGTATACCCTGAAGAGTATTTTTTGGTATTGTAGGGGCGGGTTTAGCCGAAAGCCTTGATAATTAGCAATTTGGTTGATTACAGCGCTTTTAAGATTGATAAACCACACCGTCATAACCAAAACCCTGTAAGGGCGAATGCCATTTGCTAAGGTTATGCTCCGCAAACGCCCCTACTGTGGTCTACTGAAATGAAAACGGCTGTAAACCTGCCCCTACTGAATATTGATATCATTAATTTGAAAAACAAACCATCTGTGTTGGGTTTCCTGAAAGTCAACCCAACCTATGCAATTTCATCAGTTTCAGTTCTGGAATAAAACTACGTTTTGCTTATGCTACGCACAAACTTATCCAACCTTGCCATCCCTTTTTCTATAGTTGCTAAGTCAGTAGCATAAGATATCCGAATATGATCGTCTGCTCCGAAAGCAACACCAGGAATAACAGCCACATTTTCCTGTTCCAACAAAGCGTTACAAAATTCCAGAGAACTATTACTAATCTTACTAATATTGACAAACATATAAAAAGCTCCCTCCGGTTGAGTACAGGAAAGACCAGGTATACCATTAAGTAACTGATAAATTATCTCTCGCCGTTGAGCAAAAGCTTGACGCATCTGTTCAACACAGTCTTGAGATGACTCCAATGCAGCGATCGCTCCATACTGAGCAAAAGTACAAACATTGGAGGTACTATGACTTTGAATTTTCACTGTAGCGTTAATCAATTCTACAGGTGCTGCCAAATATCCTATCCGCCAACCAGTCATTGAATAAGCTTTAGCAAAACCATTACTAATAATAGTATTTTTAAATATATCTGAGCTAACCGCACCAATACTTAGATGTTTAACATCATCATAAATAATTTTTTCATAAATCTCGTCTGAGACTACTAAAATATCTTTTTCTACTATTACTTCTGCTAATGCTTTAATTTCTGCTGGTTGATAAACCATCCCAGTTGGGTTAGATGGGGAATTAAGCACAAATAATTTTGTTTTATCCGTAATAGCTTGACGCAGTTGCTCCGGTGTAACCTTATAACCAGTTTCAGCACCAGTGGTCAAAATTATTGGTTCTCCCCCAGCCAGTTTAACCATATCAGGATAACTCAACCAATAGGGTGCCGGAATAATAACCTCATCCCCTGGTTCAATTAATGCCAACATCAGGTTAAACAAAGAATGTTTGCCCCCATTCGTGACAATAATATTTTCTGCTTTGTAGTTTAGGCCATTTTCTCTAGAGAGCTTCTGAGCGATCGCTTCTCTAAGTTTAGGTTCTCCTGCTGCTGGGCCATATTTTGTCTTACCTGCCTCTAGCGCCTTTTGAGCTGCTAGTTTAATGTGTTCTGGAGTATCAAAGTCAGGTTCCCCGGCACTAAAACTACAGACATCTATTCCCTCAGCTCTCATTGCTTTTGCTTTAGCTGAGATAGCCAAAGTTAGGGAAGGTGATACTTTGTCAACTCTTGCTGCCAATTTCATTTTTTATCTGTTTAAGTGATTAAATTTTCCATTTTAGGTTGGACAACGTTTGAGTTCAACCTAGACTATTAGGAAATATTGACATTCAAAATAATAAATTTAGTAGCAGATGTAGCAGATATGTATTTTGGGGTAGTGAACCAATACATATTCTAGGGTTTGCGCTCAAAAGTCTTTTTTAAGGAGTAGGGGAGCGGGGGAGTAGGGGAGTAGGTAGGGACGTTGCATAAGGGCGTCCGTACGGGAGTAATTTTTTGGCTACTCTCTTGCCCAAAATGCGCTCCTTTTTGATTTTTCGGGAACCGTGCATTAAAGAGCTGAAAAGGCTAAAAGCTTTATCTGTAAATGCTTTAAGATTTAATCAGCCAGCCCTATTCTATGAATTCTATGTGTTGAGTTGTTGTGTTGCTTTTTCCTTTCCTTTTCTTCTCAATGCTGTACAAACTGAATGCTTGGAATATATTTGCGGAGGAAAAACCAAGCTAATAGACCAAAACATCGCGACATCTTGTTATGTCATGTCCGGATAAGAGCGTGATAAAAAAACTTTCTCATGCATATACTTTCTTTTTCCCCTCTTCCCTCCTGACTCCTCCCTAATTATTTATCACTGTTCATCCGGATATAATATTAAATATAACAGTCGCCATTACTAGCGCAGATATTTTCGATTCTCTCAAATTTAGTCCCTGCTGCGAATGTAGGGGCGAATGGCCATTCGCCCCTACTGACTTCTGACTTGTGAATATGACTCTGGTATTACAAACTGAATTACACCCCACTGACCATTGGTTAACCATAAAGGGTCCTGTTCACTTAATATTTCGATTTGATCCGGTTCTAACCCGGTTGCTACTTCTGACTTCAAGGTACGCAAAGCAACAAATGGTGTGGGAAAATAATTAGCAATATCTGACAAAGGCGTAGTAAATAACCAGTGGCGATCGCCGAGAATGCCTCGATAGTTAGCATCTCCTTTAATCAAAACTAGACTAGCTTTACCTAACTCCTCCCTTAAAGACTCTGGCATTTCCCAAAAAGCTAGGGGAGCATTCCAGAAAAAGTCATCTCGGCAAATTAAACGACCAGAAGCAATATATTCTTGTAACCGAGTTGCCAACATTCCGACATTTTCTGAGATATCATTAGCTAATTTTTCTAGAGTGTAAAATACATCCTGACTCATAGCATCAGAAACAAAAGTTGGGTGTGCTTTTAAATGTAGGTAAACAGTATTGGCAGTCTGAGTAGATAAAAGAAAGTCTATCAGAAAAAAATCACAAACTAATTCAAAACTTGCATTATCTATAATTAAATCAATGCGTTGTCCGTGAATATTGTTTAAATAGTTAAGTATATCGTAGGTATTATCTATTAAAATGTGAGTTTGTTGTTGGTGAAGGTCTCTATGAGTATTATCTCCTCCTGTAAGTGGCCATAAACTGAGATCGAGTTGATTACCCCATAAAGCAGTTTGAAGCAGAGTAGTTATAGAGGTTTGATAACTCTGCTGTTCTGGTAAAGCAGTAAAGCGACTGCTAATTGCTCGGATAGCATCCATTGATTTTTCTAAACTAGAGCGTTTTTGATAGCCAAATGGATCTATCCCTTGCCAAATTCCAGGCACAAAATAATCCGTTGCTTCTAGTAAACGTCGGAAGAAATAAGCTTCAGCAAAATAAAATGGTAAATCAAACCAGCTTTTGCCCTCAAAAGGTTTTAAATAGGATTCCCAGGCAACTATATCTGGTCCTTCAATTTCTGCCAAGGGGCGCACCCATCCTTCAAATAAATCTGCTACTAAAGATTCTAATTGTTGCACAATAGCTGGAGGAAAATCATTGTCTTTGATGACTCGTTCGATGACACCTGGTAGTCTACAAACTATTGTATAATGGGCAAATGTATTTTCTGCTGAAGGCATTACTGGTAGAGGTAGTAACAAGTCAGAGGTTTCAAATTCATTCATATTATTTACTAATAAAAAAAATAAGACCAGTTTAACAAATATTGCTATATTCAATTTTTTTGGCGTTGCGGAAACCTTGGGATGAATCTTTGCAGAAAAAGTAAATCTCATCTTTTACTTCCTCTTTCTCTAAAACTACAATTCATCGCGCACTCTATGCAACACCTGAATATTTAATATCATGTCCGGATGATGAGGATATATTTTAATTTTTCCCCTACTCCCCTACTCCCCTACTCCCCTACTCCCCTACTATCTTAAATTATAAGCGTTCAATCGGACATGGTATAACCTCCCGACGGGAACTTCAAAAAATCAACTCAACCAAACCAACCCACTCAAAGTCAGAATTATCAATACTAAAGCTACCCAAACAAACTGATTATCTTTTGTATTAACTTTGCTAGGATCGACAACTTCTAACTGAGGAGTTTTTGGCTTTGGTGGAGGCGACTTAACTTGGGAAACTAAACCGCTACCCCTACGATCTTTAGGATCGCTTTCAGATATTGCGCCTAAGTCAGGAATTTTTGTCACCCATTCTGGTCGGGTTCTCAGTACAGGTGCTTCCAGAATAGTTAATATACGTTTTGCTTGTTGCCTGGTTTGTAAATAAGAATGATGAGTGAGTTTTTTACAAAGGGCGGTAGCTTCTTGAACTTTGCCTGCAGCTTGATATGCTGACACTAGCCAGATTTGTGTATCTCCTCCTAACCGAGAATTAGGATTAATATTTTCTAGGGCAGTTTCTAAATGCTGTAATGATTTGCTATATTGACCGCGTTCAAAGGCGTGTTTACCAGCTTTATATTCAGTTTCAAATAATTCTAGGTTTTCTGAACTCACGATGTCTATTAATTTTTTTATATATTTTAGATATTTAAGTAATCTAGTTATTAGATTTGTCGCTATTAAAAAAAACGATCGCCTTGTAGGGACGTTGCATGCAACGTCCCTACTTTGTGGTCTACTTACATGAAAACCACTGGTGTAGGATTACGCAAATGCAGAATAGCCCAAGTTGGGAGGGACATCTTGCCAACGGCCTTGACCTACTGCTTGATTTGCTTCTGTGAGACTAATATCTCCAGTGTATAAGGCACGACCAACAATTGCACTGTCAACGCCAATGGGTTCTAATGCTAATAAGTTTAACAGATCCGTAATTGAACTAACACCACCAGAAGCAATTACTGGAATATTGACTACAGTAGCTAACTCCCTTAAAGCTTCTATATTTGGACCTTTGAGAGTGCCATCCCGATGAATATCAGTGTAGACGATCGCTGCAACTTTAAGTTTGGCCATTTGACGCGCTAGGTCAGTTGCTAATACTTCTGAAGTTTCTAACCAACCTTTAGTGGCGACCTTACCATCTCTGGCATCAATACCAACAATAATTTGATCGGGAAACTCTTGGCAAAGGTTGGAAACTAACTGAGGTCGCTCTAAGGCAACAGTACCTAAAATAGCCTGCTGCACTCCAAGAGCAAGCACACTTGCAACTGCGGAATAGTTGCGTAACCCACCACCTACTTGTACTGGTACATCTACTGCTTTGACTATCGCTTCAATGGTCTTTTGATTAACTGGTTGTCCTGCTTTTGCTCCGTCTAAATCTACTAAATGTAGCTTAGTTGCTCCTTCTTCTACCCACCTTTTTGCTACATCAACTGGGTTATCGTTAAAAACTTCCGTTCGCTCATAATCTCCTTGATACAACCTTACACAACGTCCACCTAATATGTCGATCGCGGGAATTATATTCATACACTTTATATTTTGTATTCAAAACTACTGTTTTTGTTAACAGTTGCACCCACTGTTAACATGATACATAATCGAACTAGAAAGTCCTGACCATAGAGGAGTTTTTACTCCTGCTAACCTCAGAGCTTCTGCAGTCCAATCATTACAAGCTCTTAAAATTGAATAAGTATCTTTTGCTGCATAAAAACCGACTCTATAATTAGGGTCTATGGTCAGACTTCTTCTATTACCTTGGGCATCAAACTGGAAAGAATCATTGATAAATTCCATTAACCTATGGTAATTAGATTGAGTAATTATAGCACACTTAATTTCATATTGTTGAGGAATATTTTGATAAGCTAATACCCTCATTGCAGAAGGTGTGGGCAGGAATAGGGCCTGAAAACTTGTTACAATTGGTAATAATGTCCCAGTATAAGTTTCTAGAAAATAAGCTCTATCACCAAAGCCAAAAGCTAGATAATTTATTGGAGCTGATGGATTAGCTATTAATTTTAAGTTTAAATTTTCTTGCCAGTCCCAAATTTTAGTCTTGACTGGAACTAGAATATCTGTATGAATACCTGTATTATAAATGTATATCGGTATACCCTTATTTAATAAGTTCAAATCACAAGAATTATTATCCCAATTTCTAGGAGTAAAGTAACCAATATTTAAGCAAATCACTACAAATAAAACAGAGGTTAATACAATTTTAGCTACTTTCTTTTTTAGCATAAAAAATATGATTTATTAATGGGGATCGTTATTTCAATTATCAGTTATCAGTTATCAGGACAGTAATTTAATTTTGACTCTATCTTAAACTCTACAAGTTCAACTTTACAGGATTATTAATTATTAATTATTAATAATTAAATAATTATGCTTTAAAGCCTCCCCTTGGATAGGGAAAAAAAGTGTTAGGATATTTCCTGACCTTCAATCAAGAACGGTTTTAACCAGAGGTAATTATCAATTATCCATTATCCATTATCCATTATCAATTAACGAAAGGATTTTTCTGAATGCATTAGCACTCCTCCTAGAACTAGATTGATTGCTTCTTGAGTTTGTTTTTCAATCATTTCTTGGCTCAAAAGCTGCCGTTCTGGCTTGAGATAATTGAGATTTTCCTGGGCATCAAAATAGAATACACAAATACCCAAAATGTTAATAGCTGTTAAAAATGGATCGAGCTGCCGGAAACTTCCTTCTGCTATTCCTCGTTCTAAAATATTTACTAAACAGATAAAACTTTCTTGCCAACCACTTAATTTACCATATTTACCCTGATTTTGAATTGCTTCGTGAAACCATAGTCTCCCTCTATGGGGATGAGATGCTTCGTAGGCGATCGCTGAACGTACTAACATTTTCAATGCTACTTCTGCTGGTAACTTCTCTAGTTGCGACGGATGAATTATTTGATTAAGTTCTCTTACCAGTCGTTGAAAAACCTCCTGATACAAACCCTCTTTACTATTGAAGTAATAGTAAATCATGGCCTTTGTTACTCCTGTACGATCCGCGATCGCGTCTATCCTGGCTCCAGCTAAACCAGACTTAGCAAATTCCTCTTCAGCAGCATCTAAAATTTCTGCTTTTGTTGCTTCTCGATCGCGCAATTTTCGTTTCTTGTTAGGCAATGATTTTTCTTTGGCTGGATGATTCACGAGTATATAGACTCCCAACAAATTTACTAGCTTGAACTTAAAAGGCCAAGCTTTCTACTCTTAGCTATGGCCAACACTTGGCCTTGACCCGTAGCTAATTAATATTAGCATTTGCTTTGTTAACTCTTGACAAAGCAAATTTAATAGCTTTATAGTAATTACTAACTAAATATTTAGTTAACAGAAAAAGAGTAAGACTGACAAATGGCACATATAGATATACCATCAAACTTTCCTGGAATGATGGGCTTAGTTAAATATCGACCCGATACAGGCAAACTGTTGTTGGAATTGGCCGAAACCCTGTTGAGAGGAGACTCACCCCTATCACTAGAAGAGCGAGAACTCATAGCTGCTTATGTATCCTACCGGAACGAATGCGACTTTTGCACAGGTGTTCATGGAGCAGTAGCCAAACAACTGTTCAAAAACAATAGTAATGTAGTTGATGCAGTTTACCAAAATTTTGAGAGTGCAAATATTACAGACAAACTCAAAGCGCTACTAAAAATAGCAGCAAAAGTGCAACTTGATGGTAAACAAGTTTCTGAAGATAATATTCAACGAGCAAAAAATCTAGGTGCAACAGATAGGGAAATTCATGATACAGTCTTAATTGCAGCAGCTTTTTCTATGTTGAATCGCTATATAGATGGTTTAGCAGTTACCATACCAAACGATCCTGGTGCTTACGAACAAATTGCCTGTCAAATAGTAGAATCTGGTTATGGTGGAGTATTGACTTAATCAGAAAATAACGATTTAATATGTTAAAAAGCATACTTTTAGACAGACTGCACTCACTCATAAATGAAATCCATTAGAACAAAGCTGAAACTTAATAATAAACAGAAAACTCTGATAGCTCAACACGCTGGCTATTCACGCTGGTGTTATAACTGGGGTTTAAGTCTGTGGAATGCTGCTTATATTGATGGTTATAAGCCAAATGCCCGTAAGCTTAGAGAGGTTTTTACCAATCAGACAAAACCTCTTTATCCTTGGATGAAAAAGTTGTCATCTAAAGTTTATCAATATGCTTTTATTAACTTAGGTGAAGCATTTAAAAGATTCTTTCAAGGATTGGGTAAACGGCCACGGTTTAAGAAGAAAGGTAAGTCTGATTCCTTCACTATTGATAATTGTGGAAAACCCATAGTATTAAATGGATGGAATCACAAGTTACCTTTTATTGGTATGGTCAAAACTTATGAACCCATTGAGGCAACAGCTCAAAAAATCACTATTAGTAGACAAGCTGGTGATTGGTATCTTAGTTTTAGCTATGAATTTCACGCCATAACCACACCCAAAACAAATGATGTGATAGGTGTAGATTTGGGAGTGAAAACGCTAGCTACTTTAAGTGATGGAAAAGTATTTGAAAGCGTAAAATCATATCAGAGATTTGAAGCTAAGTTGTCTCGGCTGCAATACCTAAATCGTCATAAAAGGGTCGGCTCTGCTAATTGGAGGGCAGCACAACTGAAGATAGCTAGGCTCCATAGACGAGTGGCTAACATCCGCAAAGATGCACTTCATAAATTGACAACATATCTAGCTAAAAACCACAGCGTTGTTGCTCAAGCGAAGATTTGAATGTTAGCGGTATGTTAGCTAACCACAAGCTAGCTAAGTCTATAGCCGACCAAGGCTTTTATGAATTTCGGAGACAGCTTGAATATAAAACACGATGGTATGGTTCTAAATTAGTAGTAGTTGATAGGTTTTTTCCATCTTCAAAAACTTGCTCCTACTGTGGTCATGTTCAAGATATGCCGTTAAATAATCGGACTTATGACTGCCCTGATTGTGGGATATCTATAGACCGGGATCTGAATGCAAGTATTAATTTAAGAAATGCGGTCGGCTTGACCGTCAATGCCTGTGGACGGAGTGCTGCCGACAGTTCCGGTAGAAGCAGGAAGTAAACATTAAAATGTCGCTATATAAAGTTTTATGTCGGTTTTATGAAGCAGCTAAGGAATTATTATTTGAATAGTAATATATAGCTTTAAGCTATCAGCTATCAGCTCAAATCAAAACTATTTGTTGTAAAGGATTTCAATTTTACTGTAAATATCTTTTTTAAATTGACTATTAAAGTTGAGAAACAAGATAAGCCTACAGATAAGTGTAGGGCAAATTTTTTAAAAAAATCTGATTTTATTAGGAAGAAATGGAACCAATTTTACCAGGCACACCTTGGTTGATTGCTCATAAATCAATGTTGAGTTTTAATCAACCACAAAAAATCACTTTAAATGGAAAAGATTACGTTATTTGGCAAAACAAAAAAGGTGAAGTTTTTGCTTTAGATAATATCTGCCCTCATTTACAAGATCCCCTATCTGAAGGTTTGGTTTGTCAACAACGAAATACAATAACTTGCCCCTTTCATGCTCTAGAATTTGATAGAGAAGGAAAATTATATAAAGAGGGTAAATTAGATACTCAACCAGTTACTAAAACTTTAGAATTAATAGTTAAAGATGATTGTATTTGGACTTACGGTGGCTATGAACCAAGACTACCAATTCCTGAATTAATTCACAGAGTAACTGAGGAATATGAATTTCTGGGAGTAACTGGAGAAAAGAGTATTCAGGCAGATTTTTTAAGAAGTATGCTTGTGAACTACGATTATAATCATCAAAATGGTACTCATAAGGATTTATTTCAAATTACTTCATGTGATGTTCAGTCATACCAAACTGATGGATATTATGCCAAAGTAGAACAACAGATAACAAGAGCTGAAAATACTCTTGGAGAAATTATAAAACACCCGGCGTTAAAGATAATTCCTAGAGTTATGAACAATACTTTAGAATATTGTTTTCCTTCAAATGTAGTGTTATTTGCTGATTCACCAGTTGGTAGTATGGCTCAAACTCATGTTGTTTCTCCAGAAACTAAAAATATAACTAAGACTTTTATTTTGTTATATGGAAAATTCAAAAATCCCCTATTAAAGATTCTCTTCCAAAAATCATTTTTACAGGCAGCAGCTACTATTATCGAACAAGATACAACAGCAGTAGAAAGTCTTTATCCGCGACAAAAGCCTAAGATTAGATTGCCCAATGAAGAAATTATGTTTGATGCTGAAAAACTTTATTATGATTGGTAAAGCATAAAGAAAAGGGAAGAGGAATTATTATTTTTTTCTCTCTTCCCAATATATATATTGAATTAAAGTATTAATGTACTTTGCTATCTTTCTCTAATTTTCAATCTCAAAAACGAATGACTATTATTTTGCCATACTAAAAGTATAGTTATTACCAGCCACCACCATCACCACCACCATCACTGCTACCACCACCAAAACTTCCACTATCACAGCTTCCAGAGCTACTACTGCTACTGTGACTGTAAGAGCTACTGCTGCTATCATCACTGTAAGAGCTACTACTACTGTTAGTCGATCTACTACGAGTAGTTCTACGATCGCTACTGCCACTACTTAAACTCTTACCTTTATTGCTTCTAGAGCTACTGCTACTACTTTTGTAAGAACTCTTGCTAGTTTTAGTCAAACTATTGTCAGCATTTTTAGTAATAGAGATGGCAGGTTTCTCACTTCCAGTATTATTGCTGCTAGTTTTAGTAGAAGTATTGTCAGCATTTTTGGTAATAGAGATGGTAGGTTTCTCACTTCCAGATGTGCTGCGACTACGATAGGTGGTTTTCCTACTCGTTTTGTTCAAAATTTTGGAGATACCCATAATACCCATAACTATGAGAATACAAGTAAGGATAACTCCATCAGAAACTGTACCTAACTGATATGTCTCTGTTTTCAGGGATGTTACTAATTCTTTTGTACCTGCAACTACACCACTTTCAAAGTTTCCTGACTTAAATTCAGGGATAATTTTACTGTCGATAATATTAGAAACCGTGGCATTTGGTAAAGTTTCCTGTATTCCCTTACCAGTTTCTATTTCCACACGGCGATCGCCTATAGAAACTAAAAACAGCACACCATTATCTTGACCCTTTTTACCAATTCCCCAATAATGAAACAACTTAGTCGCCAATTCTTTGGGAGTTGGTGTGGGTTGAGTTTCTGGCACAGTCACAACAGCAATTTCTGCTCCATTTTTGGCTTCTAAGTCGGAAATCATTTGGTTAAGTTGAGTTTCTGTACTTGGACTGAGAATTTCCGCCATATCTGTCACCCAACCATGATAGTCTTGTCGGGGGTTTGATACTTGTTGTACCGTTAGAGCAAAACTGGGCAAAGGATGTATTAGCCAAGTTTGGACTAGAAAAATTATCAACAAGGTACATCTCAAGATAATTAAAGGAAAATTCATAATTTCTACCTCTTGGAGAAACAAGAAAATGTTCGCTATTAATTACTCAGATGCAATTGATTAATTTATGATTTTTAGAGTGGCAAATTAGGCTATAATCTTACAATCTCTTAGTTTTTTCTCGCCTTCAAATCTGTTGCAAAATCTTCATAAGGTCGTAATGATGTAACCTCAATATTCACATATTGTCCCATTTTTTTCATAATTGGTAAGTCCATAATTATTTGGTCAAGTTGATCGGGAGATTCGACATCAACAATAGCTATTACTCTACGAGTTCCGACACACTTCCAGAGGTTTATTATAATTCCTGCTTCCTTAGCACCCATTGCAGCATCTGCTTCTTCGCTCCAAATAACAAATAATTCTTGTTGGCTCATAGTAGCAGGATATTCTACTCGAAAGTCTAAGTGATACAACATAGATACCTTAGTTTAAACAATAAATAAAATTAGTTTCTAATCTTATCATACAAAAAGAATATATAATACGATTTATAAAAAAATCTTTTTATCTAATCCTTTTCTTTTTGAGAAGAGGCAATTATTAATTATTAATTTGGTTCACAGACTAACACAGTTCCCTTTTCTCCTTGTGTAATGTGAAGTTTATCATCTAATCTAGATACAGCACTTCTAAACTACTTTTAGGCGATCGCTTCATTTCTAATAATTTAGAATGCGCGAATTACCTCTCCTTGAAAACGGATAGGATTGACGAACAGGAAAATTTTTATTTATTATCCCCTTAAAAGGGGAGGCTTGAAACCAGAATATTTCGGTATAGCGCTACGCGCTAGGGAATAGGGAATAGGGAACAGGGAACAGTAGACTGTTAAAGGGTTCCATGATTTATAACTGCCCTAACCTGAATGGGTAGTGCTATAAAATAAATTTATCCTGTTTCTGTATTCATGCCTTGCTACTAACCCAAACATCAACTTTAACAAGACTGAATTTTAAGATTAATAAAGTGCTGTTAATTCGATATTTTTTGGTTAGAAAAAAGGAAGAGGAATTATTATTTTTCCCTCTTCCTGATCAGCGATAATTGAAGTATTAATGTACTTTGCTATCTTTCTCTAATTTTCAGTCTCAAAAGCCAATGACTATGATTTTACCATACTAAAAGTATAGTTATTACTCACCACCACCATCGCCACCACCATCACCACAACTATCACCACCACCATCACCATAGCTACTACCACCACCAAAACTATCACTATCATAGCTTCCATAGCTACTACCACCACCAAAACTATGATAGTCATAGTTTCCATAGCTACTGCTACTATTTCTACTGTTACTGTAAGAGCTACTTCTATTATAACCACTGTAAGAGCTACGACTGGTATTAGTCGATCTATTGCCAGTAGTTCTATAATTGCTACTGCGACTAATATAGGTGGTTTTCGGACTCATCTGGGTTTTTGGCAGAATTTTGAATATCCTCCAAAATATCCATATCACTAAGATACCCATGAAGATACCTATAACTATGAAGATACAACTAACAATACCTGCGGTAGAAGCTTTACCTAACTGATATTTCTCTGTTTTCAGGGATGTTACTAATTCTTTTGTACCTGCAACTACACCACTTTCAAAGTTTCCTGACTTAAATTCAGGGATAATTTTACTGTCGATAATATTAGAAACCGTGGCATTTGGTAAAGTTTCCTGTATTCCCTTACCAGTTTCTATTTCCACACGGCGATCGCCTATAGAAACTAAAAACAGCACACCATTATCTTGACCCTTTTTACCAATTCCCCAATAATGAAACAACTTAGTCGCCAATTCTTTGGGAGTTGGTGTGGGTTGAGTTTCTGGCACAGTCACAACAGCAATTTCTGCTCCATTTTTGGCTTCTAAGTCGGAAATCATTTGGTTAAGTTGAGTTTCTGTACTTGGACTGAGAATTTCCGCCATATCTGTCACCCAACCATGATAGTCTTGTCGGGGGTTTGATACTTGTTGTACCGTTAGAGCAAAACTGGGCAAAGGATGTATTAGCCAAGTTTGGACTAGAAAAATTATCAACAAGGTACATCTCAAGATAATTAAAGGAAAATTCATAATTTCTACCTCTTGGAGAAACAAGAAAATGTTCGCTATTAATTACTCAGATGCAATTGATTAATTTATGATTTTTAGAGTGGCCAGTTTGCTGATAATCTTGGTATTTCTAGCTCTAGATGGCTCTTAGTTTTTTCTCGCCTTCAAATCTGTAGTAAAATCTTCATGGAGTCGTAATGATGTAACCTCGATCTTCACATATTTAGGACTTAGGCAAAGACCATGTGTATAGCATTCAACAATAGTTATAATTTTTTAACTCTATATGTAGTACCTCTGCGTAAGTCCTGATATTGTCCCAATTTTTTCACAATTGGTAAATCCATAATTATGACGATGGAGGACTACCAGATTTACTTGTCCTGTTAAGTAATGGTAAAGAAAAGATATATATTTTAACTAGCTATTAGCTTTTCCTTACGGAATGCTGCGCAAACAGCATTTAGCAGGAGCGCTAAAATCCGAGGGTTTAAGTCCCTCACAAGAGCTTGAAAAATTAGTGGTGCGCCTTTTATGGGGGATTCAAACACCCATTATACACAGTGAAAAGCTGATAGCTGACTGCTGACCGCTGACTGCTGACTGCTACGTCAATTTCTTCCCACACTCCACACACTACCCACACTTTCTCTACCATTACTATGCACCACCCCAGATTTTTTTGTGCCTTCTTACCGAGACTATTTTTTTGTAAAATTAACTACTAAATTTTTAATTCATTACTATGCACCACCCCAGATGTTTTTGTAAAATTAACTACTAAATTTTTAATCCAATCTACAAATACCGAAAAATATCACAATAGGAAAAACTCTTAATTATACACGATATTTTTGAGGATTAAGTGAAATTAGATCATAAATAAACAAAATAACACAGAAACTTTAAAAAACGGCTGAAATTTGTGAAGATTTGGTAAAGCTGAGTATTTTACTCTACCACCTTCAATGCACCTCTTTTAAAATATGTATAAAATCACTCACAAAGTGACAATAAGCTAAAAAAGTAGACAGGGGTTAGGTGAAGCGGTCTTAGATGATGAGGAAAATACGCAGAGAGTAAAGTTAAACTTGGGTAAATAATCCTCAATATTTAACCTTAAAATCAGTAAAAATCCTTATTTAGTAAAAGATTCTTATACCACTAGGCATTTAGGATGCGGACATTCTTAAATCGCGTTTGCGGAGTATGGAAGCACCAAAAACTCACTCAGAGATTACTTTTAACTTTTGACTTGCGCCTAGCGCTATAGTCGCAATTTTTTTTCCGTTTCCGCGTGTAACCCATTCCCTTTCTTAACTATAAGTCTAGTTGTCACCTCATCATATTAAAGCCTTTAATCATCAGTCAAATATTATACCAGGGTGTAAACAATGACAAATACATCTGACTTATCAGTATTTTCAAATATTAACTCTCTAGCAGTTCTAGAAGAAAAATACTCAGTTAACCTATCTAAACAAGTAGTTCATCCATCTGTAACTAGCAAAACCAAGCGCTTAATTGACATTTTAGGAGCTTTAGTTGGGTTAGGGATCGCAGGAGTAGTTGCAATTCCTGTTTGGATCTTAATGCAAATTAATACTCCCGGTCCCCTATTTTTCACTCAAGTGCGTTGTGGTTTCAAAGGCAAAACTTTCCAGATCAGGAAGTTTCGTTCAATGGTGGTTAATGCAGAAAAACTAAAGCACCTAGTTAAAAATGAGGCGAAGGGTAACATATTTAAAAATGAGAACGACCCTAGAATAACTCCTATAGGTCATTTCCTCCGTAAGAGTAGCTTAGACGAACTACCTCAATTCTGGAATGTTCTCAAGGGAGAAATGAGTTTAGTAGGAACTCGTCCTCCTACTGTTGATGAAGTCGAACGTTATGAAGCTCATCATTGGCGCAGACTAGATGTAAAACCTGGTATTACTGGAGAATGGCAGGTAAATGGTCGTTCTCGTGTGAAAGATTTTGAAGACATAGTGCGTATGGATATTGAGTATCAGCAAAAATGGTCTATTGCATACGATCTAAAGTTAATTTGGAAAACTATTTGGGTAGTGTTTAATAAATCAGGTGCGTGTTAGTTAGAATTTAGAATTTAGAATTTAGAATTTAGAATTTAGAATTCTGAATCTCCCTTGCTTTACTCCCTTTGTGTTGGAGGTTTTGCTTTCCCAAGCTATCCCTACTAGCTAGTAGGTTGGGTTAACGCAGGAAACCAAACAAAAATATGCTGCCCACACTACTTCCTACTCCTTACTACAATTAGAACTATCGAAATCAAACTCATACTGATACAGTTTAGAGTCATCACTACTATCAAAAGATTGCTTACTTACTGCATCTAAAGCAACTTCATCTAACATTGGATAACCAGTTTCTAGTAACAACTTGGGTCCTTTAGTAATAGTACCATCTGGACTAACTAATACTCCCACGGTAGCTTTACCTTCCAACTTTTGCTCACAAGCAGCTTCTGGATAAACATCAGAAATAGCTTTGGGTTGAGTCAAACTTTCTTCACCTACCTCTAATTCTATTGCCCACTGCATATAAGCATCAACAGCACCTAAAGCTATTTCTCTTGACTGCGACTCTTCAGTAACTACAGTATTTGTCTGCTTTTGTTGTTGTAGCTTTTGCAACAGTGAACCCTTAAATTCTGGTAGCGGTTGTAGTGATGGGGAAGGTTGGGGAGTAGGAACAACAGAAGGTGTTACTTTGACCTCTGGTGTTGGTGGTTTTGTTTCTTCCAAAGTAGCAGCAGCTAAATTTTCTTCAGGTTTTTGAGATGGTTTTGGAGTAGGGGTAGTTTCAGTAACCTTTTGTTTTTGTGGTTGTTGCAATTTTTCTAATAATGAACCTTTAAATTCTTTTGGTTTTTCTGGTGTTAAAGATGCTGTAGGTGTAGGAGCAACAGATGGTGTTTCCGGTTGAGATTTTTTTGTTTCGGTTGGTGAGGGCGTAGCAATAACTATCTTTTGTTGTTGTTTGGCTTCATTTGCTACATCTTGAATAGTTTTTCCTTCCCGTAATTGCCTAACTATTGGTGCTTCTGGCAATCGATTTTTTTTTGTGGGGTCTGGAGGTAAAGGTGTTTTTTGTGGTTGAGTATTGGTGTTATTTTCTGTTGGAGCAATAGCAGTTTTATTTTCAACTTTATCTTGGTAACGTTGTGGAGGCAATTTTAAATTTGCTGAGTATGATTCTCTAGAGTTTTCAGCTACAGAAGTTTCATCTGTAGGATCTATCTCTAGAGTTGGACGACGAGATAAACCTGATTCATAGACTTTATCTGTCAAATTCAAATTCTTCCTAATTTGATATTCATCTATTTGACTTTGGTTTGGCTCTTGTGGTGGTTCAATTTGAAATATGTCTACAGGTGGACGATTTGTATTAGGTAGTGGGGGTGGATATATTGGTGTTGTTGGTAATGACGATCGCCCTGGTATGGATGGATAGGAAAATTCTCTTGGATAAGGATTTCTGGGCAACCTAGAAACAGAAGGACCAGAAAAAGAGGGGGTAGAAGAGGATGAAGTGGTAGAATCGAGGGGTGGTAATTTTGGTAAATTGTAGTCTGAGGGGTCTACTGGTATTGTTGGCAATTCTGAAGATGGAGATTGGGACAAAAATGGTACTTCACCTGGAGTTGGTGGTGTAATAGGAGAAAAGTTGGGTGGTTCTGGTATTGTAGAGAATGTAATTTCTGGTTCTTCTGGTTGGGGAAGACGTTCAAGTTGTTCTTGTGTTAATTCAACTAATCCTACTGTTGGTGGTAATTTGGCTTTCTCAGAGAATAGAGATAGTTTTGGTAAGTTAATTCCTAAAATGGCATGGATAATCACAGAGGTAAAGAGTGCTATCCATATTGGTTGACGGAGGGTGTCTGTTAAAGAGGATTTTTCAATGGGTCGATCTAGGTCTAGGGAGGAAAAGTCAGACATATCAGGAAACTCCTATAAGGTATAAAAGTAAAATTTTAGTTGATAATTTAACTAGCTGTCAGCTATCAGCATTCAGTTTTCAGTATTAGGATATGAATAAGTATAGCACTATAAAAAAGTGTTAAGAAATTAATCAAATTAAAATCATTCCAAATTTATTGTCCTAACCAAAATACAATGGTACAGCTATAGCAATCAGGAATGAGATGTCAGAAAAAAACTGTAGGGGTTTGGAGACCAAATCCCTACAATCAAATATTACAAATTCTCACAAATCACAACTAATTGCTATCTTAGAGGCAAGATGTCTATGCTACAAAGGTTTACCGAAATAATTAATAATTAAACAATTAAATAATTAGATCATTCACGCCTTGAAGCCTCCCCTTTCAAGGGGAAAAAAGCGGTCGTTTGCGGAGCATTCCGTTAGGATGGAATGGCGTTAGCGGAGCTGCTCTGCAAGAGCGGGTTTCCTCGCCATATCCAATCGACCAAGAGAAATAAATCTTTTCCTGTTAAGTGTCAATCCTCTCCCTTTTAGGGAGAGGTAATTATCAATTATCAATTATCAATTATCAATTAATGAACCCGCCTTAAGGGTAGGGTCTTAATATTTGTACTTAATTATGCTTAGAATTCGCTGTATGTAGTGCTATATGATATTATTGATCTATGAATATATAGCCATATGGTTTGAGTTGTGAGATATTGGATATTTTGAGGGAACAGAGAAGAAGGAAAAAATGTATCTATTATCATAAGATAACTGCTATATTCTATACCTTTAACGAAGACTTCAATTCTCACATCTGATTCGTGATTGCTATATGTAATACATATTTATTTTATTTAACCAATGACAGAATTTTATACTTGGAAAGGATATCCTTGTGCTTATGAATTATATCCGCAAAAACCGAGTGATACTACTAGCATACCTTTATTACTAATACACCCAATTGGTGTCGGTTTATCTAAATTTTTCTGGCATCGATTTTGTTCTCTATGGCAGGAGGAAAATTTCCCAAATCCTATTTATAATCCAGATTTATTAGGGTGTGGTGAAAGTGATATGCCATCTGTGGCATATTACCCTGTAGATTGGGCTGAACAATTACAATATTTTTTAGAGAAAATTGTGCAAAGACCAGTAATTTTAATTGTGCAAGGTGCTTTATTTCCTGTGGCTGTATCTCTAGTAAAACTACAACAAAAATCAAATTTAATTTCTGGTTTAATTTTATCAGGACCTCCCCAACTTGAGTTAATGCAAAAAGCTAGTTCACCTGTGCAAAATAAATTGAGATGGAATCTTTTTTACTCACCAATTGGTAAAGCTTTTTATCGCTATGCACGGAGTAGAAAATTTTTAGATTCTTTCTCGAAGAAACAATTATTTGCCGATCCTAATCAAGTTGATGAAGAATGGTTAGAAACTTTGGAAAAAGGGGCAAAAAATTCCCAAAGTCAGTATGCTGTTTTTTCTTTTTTAGCAGGCTTTTGGAGACAGGATTTTAGTCAGGCGATCGCTCAAATTTATCAACCTACTTTAGTATTAGTAGGAAGTCAAGCATCAACTATTAGTAAAACAAACAAAACTGAAACTCCAGAACAAAGAATGAAAACTTATTTAAAATATTTGCCTCAAGCAAAAGGTAATCAAATTTCAGGACGCAATGTTTTACCTTATGAGTCAACAAGAGAATTTGTTCAAGTTGTCAGTGAATTTTTACCAACAATTAATTAATTAGCTATTAGCTTTCAGTGATCGGCTTTTAGCAGATTGAGGTTTCAATTCCTTTCTCCCAGGTAAAAAAAATAATCCTATTTAGTGCTAATTGCTGACCGCTTATTTCTAAATGTCAAAATATTGGAAAATTAGAATTAGGTCTAAAGTCAAATGAGTATAGTTGAGAATGATAGTACAACTGAAACAGTAAACAACACTATTTTAATTGTGGATGATAATCCAATCAATATGAAATTAGCAGTTAGTGTTTTAGAGAGTTATAATTTTAATATTTTAGTATCTCTTAATGGTAATAATTGTTTAAAACAAGCAAGAGAAAATAGTCCAGATATTATTTTACTCGATGTTTTAATGCCGGGAATTGATGGTTTTGAAACCTGTAAGCGCTTAAAAGCCGATCCAGAAACTAAAGATATTCCTGTAATTTTTATGACTGCTTTATCAGATACAGAAGATAAGATTACGGGGTTTGAAGTGGGAGCGGTAGATTACGTTACTAAACCAATCAAAATAGACGAGGTTTTAGCAAGAGTAAAAGTGCATATACAACTGCGACAATTAACCAAAAAATTAAAGAAAAAAAATATACTACTTCAAGAAGAAATTCAACAAAGAATAATAGCAGAAGCAAAGCTTAAAAAAATATTACAAGAGTTACAAGTAGCCCAAAAGGAGATTATTGCTAAAGAAAAACTTGCCTACTTAGGTACTTTAACTTCAGGTATTGCTCATGAACTTTGTAATCCCCTCAATTTTGTTCAGAATTTTGCTCAACTTTCGTCAGAGTTACTAGATGAATTTCTGGAAGATTTAACTTTAGAAATCAATAAAATTGAAGCTGAAAAGTTTGATGATTTTACAGAAATAATCAATGAGCTGAAACATAATACAGATGGAATTTATCAACATAGTAAAAGAGCTGAACGGATTATTAGAATGATGGTCAAACACGCACGACTGGATAGTAGTCAGTTACAATCTAGTAATTTGAATAATATTTTAACGCAATCATTGCAATTTGCTGGTCAGAGTCTCTGGGAAAAAGATAAATTTCCTATCAAAATTAATACTAATTACGATAATTCAATAGGTAAAGTTTTAGTGTCATATTCAGATATGATTCAGGCTTTTATTAATATGTTTGATAATTCCTATTACGCTCTCAAAACTAAGTTAGAACAACAGGAATCTACCAATCAGGATTTTACTCCCACTGTATCTGTACAAACCTGCAACTTAGGAGAAAAAGTAGAAATTCGGATCTATGACAATGGAATAGGAATAAACTCAAAAATCAGAGATAAAATTTTCGATCCGTTTCAAACTACTAAACCACCTGGAGAAGGAATAGGTTTGGGTTTATCTCTCAGTTATGAAATTATTGTTGGACAACATCATGGCAGTATTGAAGTAGAAAGCAAACTAGAAGAATATAGTGAATTTATCATTGAAATTCCTGTTACAAAAAATATAGATGAAGTCAGAAGTTAAATTCTCAGCACGGACTAAACTTGAGAGGTGCGAGAATATCCTGATAGTAATGGCGACTACTATACAAGGGAGGAGAACTAATATCATGTCCGGATAAGAGCGTGATCAAAAAACTTTCTCCTTTTTATACTTTCTTTTTCCCTCTTCCCTCTTCCCTCCTGACTCCTGACTTCTCCCTTCTTATTTATAACTATTCAACCGGACATAATATAATTGCCTGAAATCTCTGTAGCTTCAAAGTTGTGAGGCTATAAAATCTTAGTTTTGACTTTTGATTTTTGACTTTTGACTTCCGTAAAACAGGCTCGCACCAATGGTTCTATGGTTTGAAATTTCTCCTCTGGTGTATCGGGTACATTTTGCTTTTGGCTCCGATCTTACCGAAATAATTAATAATTAAACAATTAAATAATTAGATAATTCACGCCTTGAAGCCTCCCCTTTCAAGGGAAAAAAATCAATCTGTTCCTTAGAGTGTCAATCCTCTCCCTAAAAGGGAGAGGTAATTATCAATTATCAATTAATGAACCCATTTTGCCAATATAGATAAAATACCAAATGCCAAAATTCCGTAATTTATATTTGGTTCGGGAACTTTAACAGACTTTTCTTTCAAGTCTTGATTCATATAACCCTGATAATTTTCAAAACCCCAATCAGCGATCGCTGAAACCCCATTCTCTTTATCAAAATAGTTATCTTCTTCTGTGAGATTCTGTGGAAATTCGTTCCCAGTTGTGGTAAAATTAATTCCGCTTAAAATATCGCTAGTTTCCAATGTTTCCATTGCCCACATAGCACCATAAATCCAATCAATATGTGATGAAACACGGGTGGAACCAACAACATCGTAATAGCTAGAATCATTTAATCCGTCGTTTCGCCCCCAACCAAAGGAACTAACTCCAGCCACATAACCATTAATAAATAATCCCCCTCCACTATCTCCAGGAGCGATCGTATATTCTAAGTCTAGAGGGATAGTTTCTGGTTTGCTAGAATCTGATGTTAAGGGATGGTCAAAATCTGATAACAATAAGCTCTCTGACAACCCCAAACTACGACCAAGCTCAACAATATTTTGACCTGCTCTTTTCGTACCTATTGTATTGGGTAAAGAACCTGTGAAACCGTTACCTGTAGCACCGAAACCAACATAAGTTCCTGTTTGTTCTGATTCATCAAAACCTGTAAATAAGGGAGCCAACGGCAAGTGTAAAACTGGAGTTTCCAGACGCAATACAGCAATATCGTAACCAGCAGTAAAGTCTCGATCGCTAGAAAACCAACCGCGATGAGCAGTAGTATTTGTCACCGAGTAGGAAATACCGTATGCCCAGAAGTTAGCATTGAGTAACGTTTGGTTGTTATGATCGAGACAGTGTGCTGCCGTAAGAATGTAACTTGGATCTATTAGAGTGGCAGAGCAGGTATATTCACCAGAGGAGAATTTTGTGTCCAGATGACCGACACTGGGAAATAGGTTAGCTAAGGAGGTATATTCCTCGTCAGGGCGATCGTGACGGATAGTGCCAGCATGGGCAATGTTATGAAAGCAAACGGTTGTTATTAAAAGTATGGTTGAGGATATTAAGCGGTTAATCATCATTCAATTAGTTGGTTTTAGGGAATAGGTAGGGACGTTAAGTAAAACGGTATAATATCACAGTAGGGGCGAATGGCATTCGCCCTTTGGCATTCGCCCTTACAGTGTTTTGGTTATGACTTACAGTGTTTTGGTTATGACTTACAGTGTTTTGGTTATGAGTTACAGTGTTTTGGTTATGAGTTACAGTGTTTTGGTTATGAGTTACAGTGTTTTG
>NZ_JBNHEQ010000281.1:0-10973 GCF_050016015.1 Dapis hubbardiae BLCC-M172 | reverse complement strand
GTTATGAGTTACAGTATTTTGGTTATGAGTTACAGGGTTTTGGTTATGAGTTACAGTGTTTTGGTTATGAGTTAGAGTGTTTTATCAATCATTTAGCACTGTAAAATTTGTAGCTATCTCTAGAGGGCAAATGCCATTTGCCCCTACAAAATATGGTACTTCTGCATAAGTCCTGTATTACTGATTATCCTGACATGATATAACCAGGACTTACGCAAATTCTGAAATAATACACTCTCTGTAGAGGGCAAATACCATTTCCTATATGTATTGCCAAAGTTTTAAGGACATTAATTCTAAATTCTAAATTCTGAATTCTAAATTCTTAACACGCTCCCGATCTATTCAAGACAACCCAGATAGTTTTCCAGATTAATTGTATATCGTATGCAATAGACCATTTTTGCTGATATTTCAAATCCATACGCACTACTTCTTCAAAGTCTTTGATATTGGAACGACCATTTACTTGCCATTCTCCAGTAATGCCTGGTTTTACCTCCAGTCTGCGCCAGTGATGTGTTTGATACAGTTCGACTTCATCAATAGAAGGAGGGCGAGTTCCGACTAAACTCATTTCTCCTTTGAGAACGTTCCAAAATTGCGGTAGTTCGTCTAAACTACTTTTACGGAGGAAACGACCAATGTTAGTTATTCTGGGGTCGCATTCGTTCTTAAACATATTTCCCTGAGCTTCGTTTTTGACTAAATGTTTTAATTCTTCTGCATCAATAATCATGGAACGAAATTTTCTGATGTGGAAAGTTTTGCCTAAAAAACCACATCGCACTTGAGTAAAAAATAACGGACCAGGATTATCGAGTTGCATGAAAATAGCGATGGGAATGGCGACTATTCCTGTAATTGCTAATCCTATTAAAGCACCGAGAATGTCTATTATACGTTTGGTTTTGCTGGTGACAGATGGATGAGTTGTTTGTGTATATGGATTAGTTGACTGGTGGTGTTGTAAAGCTAGGGTATTCATATTTTTAACTTTAATATTAATGGGAAGTTTTGTATCTGGAACCTTACACGGTGGATTTAGAAACCGGGTTTGTGCTAGTAGATGTCGGCAAAATGTTTAAATACAAACCCGGTTTCTGAGCGGTATCCAAAATATGAGTGAGAAACCGGGTTTGTGCTAATAGATGTCGGTTGGGCAAAATGTTTAAATACAAACCCGGTTTCTGGGACTTGTAGGGGCGATTTCCTGCGGAATGCTACGCAAACGCGAATCGCCCCTACAGATCGAATCGCCCCTACAGATTAATTGCTTTGTTCAATTTTAGAAACAATTGCTAGTAATTCCTGTTGAGACTGAGTATTTCCTTCCTTTTGATACAAGTCTGCTGCTTGGCGATAATCAGCGATCGCTTGTTCTAGTTTTCCTTGTTGATAATAAAGGTTGGCTCGGTTGGAGTAAATTTGAGGTATGTCTGGTCTGAGTTTGATAACTTCAGCGTAGTCAGCTAGGGCGTTTTGGTAATTTTCGACGGCATGATGTAGTGTCGCCCTATTGCCATAGATTTTGATTTTAGTTGTTTCATCGGTAGCAAATTCTAATGCTTTTTCGTAATCTGATAATGCTCCTTTTAAATCTGTTAGTTGTTGTCGAGCGTAGGCGCGGTTGTAATAAGTGTCTGCCATTTCGGGATTAATTTTTAGGGCTTCATTATAATCTTTGATGGCTTCTTCATAGTTTTGGGCTTGGAAATGAGCATTGCCTCGATTATTATATAAGGTGGCATTGTTGGGGTCTTTTTCAATAGCTTTGTTGTAATCAGTTAGTGCCCCTTGATAATCTTTTTGAGCTACTTTTTCTACTGCGCTATCGTTAATAGCTTCTACTTGGGTTACTTTTTGGCAAGCTATGTTTAAGGTACTGAGTGTGGTTGCTATTGTGAGAGTGAGAATAGTTTTAGAGATTCTGTTCATCATTTTTGTAATTGGTAATTGGATAGTTATGTTGTTGATTCTTGGTAGGGGCGAATGGCTATTCGCCCCTAAATATATATCTGATTAACTACGACGTTTGCATTTGAATAGAGCGATCGCTAAACCGACTATTGCGACTGTGCTGTTTGGTTCGGGAACTTTTTCTTTCAGCTAAGGCGATCCCCCCAACCCCTCTTAGTAAGGGGGGCTAAAGAATTTGACAAATGAGAGAATAAAAATTCATACCAGGTCTCCAGTCCCCCCCTTGTCAAGGGGGGTTAGGGGGAATCTAATCCTTAACTACGACGTTTGCATTTGAATAGAGCGATCGCTAAACTGACTATTGCGACTGTGCTGGTTGGTTCGGGAACTGATTTTGTTTCCTGCCCCCCAGTGCCACCGTCAGCTTCGGAGGCAGTGACAATAGTCACGGCATAACCAGGGAGAGAACCAGCATCATTGATAGACAAATAACCTGGTATACTTTTGTTAAAAGCAGCGTGAGAAGATGTAACCCAGTTACTCAAACCTGCGGTTGTTAAGCCAGCATTTACTGGAAAGTCGGAGGTTGCTGTGGGAATAACTACATTGTCTGTGTCAAAGTAAGTAACATAGCCTTCTAACTCATCCTTCAAAAAAGAGCGATCGTTTAACCACCAATCTCGACTGATAGGGTGGTGAGGACCCACACCATCAGTCAAAGCTACAATACCCATACCTTCTCCACTACCTGCCCAGTTAACAGCATTAACAAAGAAACCGAGAGGACCGTTAGGACGAGAACCAGTATAGTGCGAGTCTGCATCCTGACCGGTTAAGAAAGTACGGCTGCCCCTGGCGGCAGATATCGCCTCTTTGTTATTTAAAATCCCTGTAGAGTCAAAATCAAAAAAATTCCCAACCTTCACGGCAGTTCCAATCACGAAAACATCATAATCAGAAAAGTTAGGTGCAGGGTCTTGGGGATTCCAAATAGTGAGATTCCAATCTAAACTGCCATCTCCTTCTGGGTCAAATGTTGGTGCTTGAGCAGCTAACTGTGACATTTTGGCATTGTAAGCATCTGTCTGACCATACCACAGAACATTGAGAGATGCAGCATTAGCAACGGAGGCCGAAAATAGACCGAAAGTAGTAGCAATGGCTAAGATAGCTTGATTGATTAAACGATGTTTTTGATTACTCATAATTATCTCTCTTGGTAGATTAGATGTAGGTTGGGTTTTGCTACGCAACATGAAAAAGCGACAGCGCAACCCAACAAAAAAGTTGTATCTGTTGTTGTTGGGTTTCGGTTCCTCAACCCAACCTACGGTAATAGTAGACACCTCTGTAAAAATGCGGTTACTCCTATTATTCATAACCAACACAATTCTATAACAGAAAAATTAAAGCATTGTCGAAGATCGACAGTGAAAATAAATATTGTCGAAGATCGACAAAAAATGTATGGGTGAACGTTCGGTGTTGTAGGGGGTAATGGCCATTCGCCCCTACTGTTTGTTTAATGAAGTAGTACCTAAAACACCTACACCCAAAAGACCTAAAATGGAAACTGGTTCTGGTACTCTCTTGTGCTGTTGTTGTTGCTGCATCTCTTTAACCTTGATATCAATAAATGCACTTGTAAAAGAGGTTGCAGTTGAACCACCAACTCGCAGTTGGTTCAAGTTCCATCCTGCGCCACCACTGGCAAGAGCTAAGTCTATATAATCTGCTTCGGTATTGCTGAAAGCACTGGTAACAATACCACTTAAGGATGGAAGTTGGGTTGTTCTATATCCACCACTACCGTCGGCAATATAAGCATTTGCTTCTGAGTTAACTCCAATAGCATCATTCACAAAGTTGGCATTAACTACCGCATTCAAGAAAATATCATCTTTACTGTCTGCAGTTCCTCGCTGTAACCCTGCCAGGATGTTTGTGAAATTGAGGCTAGAGTTACCATTATCCCGATCTTCGTCTGTTACTAGGATGAAGTTAACGGCAACATCTTCCCGAAAGCTATAGTTATTTAGAGCAAAGTCAATGGCAGAATAACCATCTTCAAACCAACCAGATACGAGCAAGTTATTCGTCGCAGTTGTAAATTCAGCAGAAGTTGCAAAATTAGCTCCACCTATAGGCAAATATCGCCCCAAATTATGGGAGTAATTGCTATGATGGTAATTACCAAATCCAACAAGACCAAAACGGTTGTCTATGAGACCTTTACTTTGTAGGGCTGTATCTAGCTGTGGAATCATTGTGCCGAGCCATTGGTGTTCGCCGAACATAGAAGTGGATTCATCAACAATAACGACTACATCAGCACTTTGTAAGCTGGCTGCAGTTGCAGCGGGAGTTCCTGCAATTAACAAAGCTAGGGAACAAGTCCCTATTTGTAAGTATTTGTTGTTAACGTTCATTATATCTTTAGTGCATAAATATAGGATTTCTGTTGTTAGATCGAATTTTGTAGTAGCGGTTAAAAAAGTATAGAAACCGGGTTAATATTAAATGCCTTAGTTTGGGTAGGGGAGTAGGGGAGTAGGGGAGATGGGAGCATTTTTCTACCTTTTTCGTCTATTCTATTTCTCGATCTCCCCTAATTCAGCAATTCAGCAATTCAGCAATTCTGACTCCTTTGCCAAAAACCCTCACCTTTGCAAAGATACCAAATGGGTTCTATATGTGGTTAACTACGACGTTGACGTTTATAGCCAAGTAAAGCGATCACTCCATTTGATAGATTAGGGTGATTTTTGAGCCACCGTTGGAGATCCCCCCAACCCCCCTTACTAAGGGGGGCTAATCAGTCCATGGAAATCTACGGATTTTGTCATATTTAACCAGTCCCCCCCTTGAGAAGGGGGGCTAGGGGGGATCTAATCCCTAACTACGACGGTTACGTTTATAGCCAATTAAAGCGGCTACTGTCATTCCTAGCATTGCCATTGCACTAGGTTCGGGAACTGATTCTGGTGGCTCTATAGGGTCAGGGTTTATAGGGTCTATAGGGTCTATAGGGTCTACAGGGTTTATAGGGTCTACAGGGTCTACAGGGTCTATAGGGTCAGGGTTTATAGGGTCTATAGGGTCTATAGGGTCTATAGGGTCTATAGGGTCTATAGGGTCTATAGGGTCTATAGGTTCAGGTGTTGAATAATCAATTAACTGAGCATTCACAGGAGAATTAAAAATGTTGTCCGCCTGATTTAAAAACGCACCAGTAATTCCTGCTCCAAACTCGGCAGCAAACAGAGCAATAGGTTCATCTGCTTCTGTAGAAGCAATAGTTTGAGTTGCTATCGCATTCGTAGCATTAAAACCACCAGCACCTGAAGTAGTTGTATCATAGTCCACAGGAGAATATTCCGTAACTAGACGAGAATTTTCTGCAAATAATCGACTGGTGTTTTCTACGCCAGTATTTCGCTCAAAAATGCGGAAGTTAGAATCAGGGTCTTCATTGATAGGTATACGAGCAATATTTACTGCACCGAAACCATACTCATTACCAGTACCAGGCATTCCAATAGGGTTGCCGTCAACACCAAGGAGATTCCAGTTGAAAGAAATTACCTCTGATTCATCGAAATCATCCACTGTAATTACAAAACCATCCAAGACATTATTACCGTTGTCGATGGTCTCCCAGTCAGCAACTACAGGACTACCAAAGAAAGGGTTGGGGTGGCCGACAACTCGACAACCAGGAACTAAAGCGCAAGCACCAGGAGTGTTTCTCTCTCCAACACCAAGCAAGTCCCGGTTTGGTATTGGTCCGCTAGCAAAGGTATTCAGGTCTACCTGAACAGCATCCCATTGAATCGCTGTTTCAGTTGATTCCACCACTTGACCAGCGTTGGTAAATAGTTGATTTCCTGGTAGGGGGTCTGCATCTGGACCATTAGGGCGACCGTTACGATCGACTCCTGCACCTGCAAAAGTGGGAGCTGCACCATCGGTAACAAAACTATTTGTTCCTTCGGTGAGGGCAATACGAACCCCGGAGGCAGGTTGGTTGGACCAGTTGAGAACTTCAAAGGCGAGTTGAAATTTATCTCCTTCTGGATCGTCTTCCACAGCTTTAATATCAGTGAACCGGAAGCAGAAGACTGGAGGTAATAGGGTTTGAGGTGGTGGCGCAGGTGGTGGATCTGCTAGAGCAGCTTTAACTCCGACACCAAAACTAGAGGCGATCGCTGCTAAAATTGCTTTAGTTAAACTTGTTAAGTGACGTCTTTGATAATTTCTTTGATTACCCATAATTACTTCGATAATGAAAACAACGGTGAGTTTTTGAGATATCTAAGAAAAATTTCTTATTTGTCAGCAATTCGCGCAGGTATACTAAATAAATAGGACTGCTTAAATATTCAAATTTAAGATAGTCAGGACTTACGCATGAGGTAGGAAAAACTAGGATTTGAGATTGCTATCCGTTCCGGACTGCTTCGCAAACCCTGTCGGTCGCAATGACGAAAATATTTTGTACTGCGTAAGTCCTAATAGTAATACCTCGGTAAAAATGCGGTTGCTAGTCATCTCATTTATGAGTATAGGATAGATAAATCAAAGTATTGTCGAAGATCGACAGTAAAGATCGACAACTTTTTGACAAGTTAGCAAAACCAGTTGTAGCAATATATTCAGCCTAAATTAAGTGAAAATCGACAAAAGTATTTTTCAACTTTGTTGATTTTCAACAAAAAAAAATGGTTCTGTTGCAAAAAAGAAGAATTAGTGTATGCAACTCTGTTCATATTTATGACTTCAAGTCACAGACAAAAAACAGTAGGGACGTTCCATGGAACGTCCCTACTGTGGTCTACCGTGCAGGAAAACCGCTTTCAACAATTAATAATTAATAATTGCCTCTTCGGTACTTTGATATTTTTCACAGCGAAAATTACTTCAAAGCTAATAGGGAGAAGGCAAATACATCAACTTTTTTGCTGAAGTACCGATAATTATAAATTAGCTAATTTAGTATTACTTACCACTACAATATTTAGCATCTGCTTCATCCCATTTTCCTTGAATAAGTATGCTAGCTAAATCAAATAATTCAGTGAGATTAGCTTTAGATTTACATATTCTTTGATGAGAATTACCATCATTTTCTATGTATGTAACTCCTAGAACATATCTAAGTTGATTATCTTTAGGTTGACCCATAATAATTGATAATTCAGGAGGAATTGGAAAAAATAAGATGTTACTTGGAACATCATATACATAGTTTTCTGTTTGGATAGGTAACTCTACATCTGCTGAATTTCTACTAAATTCACCATTCTCAGAATAGTAGTTCATTTGCATTTTATTAGCAGCATTTATCTTAATTGTTGGTTCAACTTCTTTTGCTTGATTTGCTTGATTTAAAAAAGATGGAAGAGCGATAGCTGACAAAATTCCAATAATAATAATGACTACTAATAACTCAATTAAGGTAAATCCACGATTATTATTTTGTTTGTTTAAAAGTTGTAAAAGTTTGAGAGATAAGTTATTCATGGTTTCCCTGATTTAAAAAGTAAATTGACAATTTGTTTAAGGCTTCATCCATTAAGTTAGCTGCCGGATGCTCGGCAACAATACCTCTTAATATTCTCATGGATGACTTGACAGCTTCTTGATTTTCAACTGTAAAAAATTCTTTCATTTTTGTCAAAATATCTACTTGTTTTAAAGCTTCTATTTTGTCTGCTGAAGTCAACCAAGTTTCGGATTCAATAGCTAACCTTAATTCTGCTAAAGTTTCGGAAAAGTTAGGCTGAAAATTTCCATATAAGCTTTGCCAATTTGGAGGTATTTCTGCGGAATTTTGACAAATAACTGGCAACCAAGTCGCGCCAGGAAATTTATCTTCTAAATATTCTAATTTTTGTCGAGCTTGTCGCACGGAAGTAGATAAAGATTTACCACTAGAAAAGAATTGGAGAAAATGCTTTAAAAATTCCTGGGCGACTAAATCTGCAACGGGTTCTCGCATAACAATAATTGCGGGAATATGTAAGCGAGCAAGTTGTTGAGCTAAACCTAATCCATCGCAAGAATTAAAGATGGCTAATTGTAATCCTTTTTTAATGGCTGCTGTTAGGGCATTTTCTAATTCCTCAATTGTCATTTTGATGTGGTTGTCTAAGTAAAAATATCCGGTACTTAGATCGGCTTCACTTTCACTATGACCGGAAAAACAAATAATATCCCAACCTTTTTCATCCCATAATTTTTGATGTAATTCTTGGCGGTTGGGTTTGACTAATGAAACAGTTTTTACCACCTCCTTTGGCAGACTTTCTAAATATTTTTTATCTGCTTCAATATTTATTCCTTTGTCGTCTCCAAATATTGCTAAGATGCGGATTTTTTCCCTAGCAATTTTTAGCTTTTCGACTCGGTTAGCTTCTGGCAAACCTATAGCAGTTTCGGCAAACTGATAATTGGAGAGAAAATTCCATAAGTGCCAGGGAATGCGCTGCATTAAAACATCTTCTGATTGGATAATTAGTCGAACTTTGTCTGAGGGGTTAAATTTAGTTCGTAGTTCTTTTTCGATGCAGTTAAAATCTGAAGTATTTAACCAGTTGTTGAGGAGAGGTTGCAATTCTTTCTCTAATTCCCGAATCTGAATAATTATTTTCTGAGCTTCTTTTTCTATATCTTTTTTGGAAAAATTTGTTGTCTGCTCTTTCTTCATTTTGATTCTAGGAAGTAAGTCTAAATGTCGATAGCATTGTCTGAATTGTTTATATTTTTGACTCCAGTTTTGATAGAGTTGAGGAATTTCTGAATTTGCGGGTAAGCTACTGGAAAAAGAAATTGGTAAATGATGAGCGTCTGACCAAATATTAGCTCTAATAACTGGAAAACCTGTGGCAAAGTTTCCTCCTTCAAAGTTGAGAGTAACTAATTTTTCTCTGGCAGTGACAGGAGCAGAATTTTGGGTTTTTAATATCTGATTCATCAGGAATATTTGATATTCATTTTGCTCCGTTCGTTGACGATATAGAGTAATTTTTTTTTCTGTTTTTGCCAGATCTTGCTGATATTTTTCTTCTAGCACTCTGACATTTTCATCATAGAATTCCATAAACTCCCGATGGATTTTTTCCTTCTCAGTTTCTGGGGGTACATCTATTCTAATTACTACTACTCCATCACCTTTATTTTCCATGCCTTGAATTTTCATGGGGATGCCTTGGTTTTCCACTTGTACTTGTTGGAAGGATGACATAAAAGCTTTGGCATCTACTCCATTTCGGAATATTAAATCCACAGTATTTAAGACTTCTTTGAATAATTTTGTAAAGTCTCCTTCTTGGAAATATCCACTACTAGGGCGACGCTCTCTATCGTCTGTTTCTGGTTTGGCTTCTTCTAATAAATAGATATATTTTGATTCAACATTATCGAGGATAGTTGTATGGTCGATATTCCAACCTTCTAAACAAGTTCCTGACATTTGAGCGGTGGTAAAGTTAGTACCTATTGCTAATGTTTCGGTTAAATTTGCGTTGTTTAAATTGGCAGCTTGTAGGGAAGCTTCTCCTAAGTCTGCTAGTTTAAAATTGGCGTTACTAAGGTCGGCACTTATGAGGTTTGCTCCTCTTAAGTTTGCTCCTATAAATTCTTGGTCTTTTCCCCATCCAGTTATTAATAATTCTCTGACTTTTATATCTTCTAATATGGTTTTTTCGACTCTGGCAAATTTTAAATATTTGGTTTGTCGGTAGAATGTGCGGGTGGTATTAGCAAATCGGAAATTTGTGCTTTTAAGAATGGCGTGACTAAAGTCGGTATCGGTTAAATTAGCATTTTTAAAATTGGTGCCTCCTAAAGCTCCAATAGCAACAGCAAATTTTAGAATGAACAGATTATTTTCGTCTTCCTCTAATATCTTTTTTGCCAGATTTTTAGTTATTAATATTAGGGTTAAAGAAATAGCGATCGCCAGAATGGTTAACATTACGACATAAGGTATTTCCCATTTTTTTATTTGATTTTTAGCAGCAATTCCTGTTCCAACTGCTGTGATAAGATTCACCGATACTAATGCTGAATTTACTAGCCGTTTACCAGAGATAATTTCAGCTAAAATAATTCCTAAACTGAGAGTAAAAATTAACACTAATATTGCTATTGCAGAGATAACAAAGCTAAAAATTATAATCACAGCTTTATTTTCAGAATCGTCATTATTAGTGAAGAAATTAATGAAGGCTCTAATCATTTCACCAAATCTAAAATCTGTCATCCACTCTGACAATTTAATAACTGTGTTAGAGGATGTATCTGTCATTCCAAAAAAACTAAAAAAATTTACTATTTTCTCGTCATCAAGACCCAGGGATGCAAATATTACAGATATTGTTATCATCAAAATAATTAGAGTAAATAAATGCCACCAAATTTTTTTAATTCCCTGGCGAACTATTATTAGTAATAAGCCAATATTGATAAATTCTAGGAGAGGAAAAATAACTGCACCAATCTGAATTGGAATTACTTGACTTCTTTTACTAGAGATAAGTCTGATGGGAATAACAGTAGCACCACCTGCACCTACACCTGCAATTAAAAATAAGATAATTACCAGAATAAAAATAAGTCTAGTTTGAGATTTTGTTAATCCTGCTAAAGCATAATTGAACTTAGCACCCGTGAGATTTGCTCCGGTAAAATCTGCTCCTCTTATATCTGCATTAGAAAAGTCTTCACCAGTCAAATCTTGATTTTTAAAAGAACGACCTTGATAATTTTTGCGTTGTTGTTTTAATGAATGAATTAGCATAATTATTTACCCTTGAAAATTGAAAAAGTTTTTGTTCGTAGTAAAGCTCTCAGCCCTAGATATATATTTGTTGAAGTAATTATTCATTATTAATTGCTGATAACTGAAAAGAGATCCCCCCTAACCCCCCTTGGAAAGGGGGGAGTTTTCAGGGTAGTTTTTTCTTCGTTTTCTTGATAAATTGTTTAGCATAATTATTTACCTCGGAAAGTTTAAGTAGAAAATTGAAAATTTGTTTATTCAGTTAACT
>NZ_JBNHEQ010000280.1:0-1729 GCF_050016015.1 Dapis hubbardiae BLCC-M172 | reverse complement strand
CCCTTTTAGGGAGAGGTAATTATCAATTATCAATTATCAATTATCAATTAATGAAGATGTTGTGGGATGGTTGGCATCAGGAATGTCCATTACTGAGATTATTGATGACTTTCCAGAGCTGACATAAGAACATATTAGAGCTTGTTTAGAATTTGCTGCTGACCGTCATCACCGTTTAGTTGCTTTAGTGAGTTCTCCTTGAAACTATTATTCGGTCAAAACTTGAGCCGAAAATTGGTTTCTCGTTTAGCTGACATTTTTCCAGATGCTAGCCACGTTCAGTTTCATGGACTAGCAGACAAAACAGATACAGAAATCTGGGATTTTGCCAGACTAAATAATTTCTGTATTGTGACTCAGGAGGCAGATTTTGCAGAAAGAAGTCGGTTGTATGGTTCTCCACCCATAGTAATCTGGTTGAGATGTGGCAATGCACCAACTAATCAAGTTGAAAATCTAATTCGGTCTGGTCAAAATGCAGTTAAAGCTCTATTAGACGATTTAACTATTCACTGTTTAGAATTACATTGATGGTTATCTGCTTAAGTTATATACCCCACCTGTTTACAAATATTTCTGGTCTAACATGACTTACGCATAGACCATACATATAGCCTTCAAAACTATAACGTTATAGTTTTTAAACTCTATATATAGCAATTCCCAAAAAGCGTGAGGTACAAAATTTGGTAGTCCTGCATAGTAATGGTGAAGATATTTGTAGTTTTTCCCCACACTTCCCACACTTCCCACCCGGACCACACTCCCCACCCGGACCACACTCTGTCTACCATTACTATGCACCACCACCCAAAATTTTAGGTTTGAGGGAACACTTAACTGGGAACAGGGAACAGAAAAGAAGAAAAACAACTGTACCTCATAACTTTGGGAATTGCTATATAGTACCTTTGCGTAAGTCCTGTTCAATCAAATTTTCTTATCTGCTAAGTTGGAATTATTTGCACCATTGAGATATTTTTATTGAATCAGGAGCAAGAAAAAAGTGGACAAGGTTGTAGATAAAATTGCGGCATTAGGAGTGCCTGGTTTAATTCTTTTAGTAGCTATGGCTGTAACAGGTTGGACTGGTGCAGCAGCAATTACAGCAGCTTTGGCTATGCTTGGTGGCCCCTTTGGAATGTTAGGAGGAATTGCCGT
Source organism: Dapis hubbardiae BLCC-M172 (assembly GCF_050016015.1). NCBI lineage: Bacteria > Bacillati > Cyanobacteriota > Cyanophyceae > Oscillatoriales > Microcoleaceae > Dapis > Dapis hubbardiae. The sequence goes on along the minus strand of NZ_JBNHEQ010000280.1, from coordinate 568 downwards.
ACTTGGGATTATGGGTTTGATATCTCAAGGAATAGCGCAATATGGGTTTCCAGAAATCTTCAAGGCAGTTGTAGATCAACTTTACAAGAATGGTATGTCTAAAGAATCTATAAAAAGGGAAGTAAATTCATACCCTATTTCAAGAGATCTTAAGGATCAGATTTCTAATCACCTGGAGGAGCTTGATTAGAAAATGAGTAATCATTTTGAGACCTTTGGACGTAAGTTAGCCCAGGATATTTTGAGGAGAACTGGAGAGTTGCTCATTGAGGTTGGCAACGAGCAAGTACCTATATTGAAACCTGCTCTTGAAGAGTTACAAAATGGAACTCGTCGCTATCCTAAATCAAAAACTTCTCATAGAGTAAAGAGTTATACGTGATAATTTGGCTGCACAAATGTATGGTAGTCGGACTGAAGTACCAACTCCTACGGGGAAAATTGACATTTTGACATCTTCTAAAGTAATTGAAGTAAAAAATGTTAGGCAGTATAAATATGCTATCGGACAAGTTTTAACCCACATTCCGCACGACAAAATGTAGTATGCAAAGATGGTAAAACTTGA
>NZ_JBNHEQ010000279.1:0-6321 GCF_050016015.1 Dapis hubbardiae BLCC-M172 | reverse complement strand
CGTCCCTCCTCCACCCAATCAAATATAGCAAGATTTTTGAGAAATGGTATTACTTATTCCTTCTTGCTTCTTCTTTCTTGCTTCTTTCTTGCTTCTTACTCCTTCCTTATTAAAGAGGTAATTATCCATTATTCATTATCAATTAATGAACTCCTAACTCCTAAAAACAGAGCCACTGTAGCAATATTCCATGAAATTGGTATAACATTCTTTTTTTATTCGTAGCATCAAATAAGAGCCAAATAAATCTGATACCTAACAGAAAAAATAGCCTGTAATTATATCACAGATTTACTATAAAAATTCATGTTTCAAAGGTATATATAGCTTATAGAGATTTTTTCTGCTATCTTGTTTAAATAGGATTTTTCATCGAATAGAGATACTTTAAACCTCTTTCCTAAAACCCTAAAATGTTGACCATATATAATCAATATATAACCAAGAAAAGCTATATGTTAGAATATTCAGTCAAACAACGGATGAATAACAGAAAAACTCAATCTATATTAGCTACCTTATGCCGCCCAATAATTAATAAAATATCTAAGTTATTGGGATTACCAACTATTGAGCATTTAGAATATCAACTATACCAAAAAACAGAACAATTAGAGCAAATATCTGCACACCAAAGGGCAATATATCAAGTCATTAGTAAGATTAGAGCATCTCTAGACCTAGAAACAATATTTCGCACAACAACAAAAGAAACTTGTAGACTTTTAGGTGTCGAACGAGTCTCAGTATATCGTTTTTCTGAAGACTGGGGCGGTCAGTTTGTTGAAGACTTTGAATTTACTGAACCTAGTTGGGATAATTATGGCAAACTAGGCAAAAACACTATCTGGAATGACTCTTATCTTCAAGAACATGAAGGTGGTAGGTATATTCATAACGAAACATTTGTAGTAGAAGATATTTACAAAGCAGGGTTGTCTCAATGTCATCTTGAAATGTTGGAACAATTTCATATCCGAGCCTTCGCAACTGCTCCTATTTTTGTCAAACAAAAACTGTGGGGAATTTTGGCTGCCTATCAACATTCTAGACCCAATAATTGGCAAGTTTCCGAAGTTAAATTTTTGACTCAAGTTTCTGCCCAATTAGGTATTGCTCTACAACAAGCAGAACAACTCGCTGAAGTAGAACAAAAAGCAAAATATTTGCGAGAAAATAGCCAGCAACAAACGATTTTATTTAACTTAATTTCAGAAATTCGTGAGTCTCTAGACTTTGATACCTTATGTCAAACTACTGTCAAAGAAATTAGAAAAGCTTTGCTGTGCGATCGCGTTGGGTTATTCCACTTTGACCCAGGTAGTAACTACTGCTTTGGTGAGTTTGTTGCTGAAAGTGTTTTACCAGCTTATAACTCTGCGCTTTTGCACAAAGTCCAGGATAATTGTTTTGGTGAACAGTTCGCCATTCAGTATCAAAAGGAACGTATACAAGTGCTAGATGATATTTACAATGCAGGTTTAAAAGATTGTCATCTTAAACTGTTAGAGAAATTTCAAATTAAGGCACAAATAATTGTACCTTTAATGATAGGTTCAACATTATGGGGATTATTATGTATTCATCAGTGTGAAAATACCCGTAAATGGACTGAAAATGAAATTCGATTTGTTAAACAACTCGCAGCTCAGTTTAGTGTTGCTTTGGAGCATTCCCATTTATTAGCTCAAACCCGTTCTCAAGCAGAGGAATTAGCCAAAACCCTTGATGCATTTCAGGAAGCAAATTATAAATTAGAAAATCTGGCTCGAGTTGATGGTTTAACTCAAATTCCTAACCGCCGTTACTTTGATGAATTTTTAGATCTGGAATGGAGAAGACTGGTAAGAGAAAAGCAATGTTTATCTCTAATTATGTTTGATGTCGATCATTTCAAATTGTACAATGATTTTTATGGTCATCAAGCAGGAGATCAATGCTTGGTTAAAATAGCTCAGACTGCCAAAGAAATTGTGAAACGCCCTGTAGACTTGTTAGCTCGCTATGGAGGAGAAGAATTTGCTGTGATTTTGCCAAATACTGATGAAAATGGAGCTTCTGTAGTCGCGGAACAGATTCAATCAGCAATTAAGGATTTAGGTATTCCTAATTATAGAAGTGAAAAACAAATAGTTACCTTAAGTTTGGGTATTGCTACTCAGATACCATTAGTTGATCGAACACCCCAGGAATTGATACTTGAAGCCGATCAAGCTTTATATCAGGCTAAACAACAGGGGCGAGATTGTTGTCTGCACTTTAAAATACTTGAAAAAGATGTCGTTAATGGATAATTGATAATTGATAATTGATAATTGATAATTGATAATAGACATCTCCAACAATAAAAAATTCAATTAATTATCGTAGATAAATCATCAATTCTTTCCCCCTTATTCCCTATTCTCTATTCCATATTTCCTCTTTTCTGGAGATATAGCGTTTCCCAAGAAGCGTGAAGTACAGTTATCTTTTTATCTTTTTATCTTTTCATTACTCCCTATTCCCTATTCCCTATTCCCTGTTCCCTGTTCCCTGTTCCCTGTTCCCTCAAAGCTAGAATTTTGTACCTCACCATTATGAGAACTGCTATATCTAATTGATAATTAATTAGGGCTTGCTGATTAAATCTCAAAGCATTGACATATAAAGGTTTTAGCCTTTTTATGTTGGGAACAAAGTACCTAGTTTTCAGCTCTTTATGCACGGTTCCCGAAAAATCAAAAAGTTAGGATTTTGGGTGCATAGTTGAGCAAAAAAATTACTCCCCTACTCCTTAAAAAAGACTTATTCAGCAAACCCTAATTATTTTTGTTTCGCTTTTCGGCTGTCGCCGACATGGAAAGCGGAGCATTCCGTCAGGAAATGCGGAGCATGACAAAGGTCAAGCTTTGCGGAACGCAAACATAATTATCAATTATCAATTATCAATTATCAATTAATGAAACCAATGGTACTGGATTTGATATAATCTCTAGGGCTATTAACAAAAAATCCAAAATATTAATCAAAAAAAAATTTAGATATATCTGGAATGACTAACAACCATTGAGAAAAATATATGATAGTATGTCCCTCTAGTAATCCTCACAATCATTATTGAAGTGGTTATTTGGGTGTAGAAGTAAATGGTTATAAGCTAATGATATTCTATTCATAAATAACCATACAAGTGAAATGAATATATTTATATTGATTTAGAGGGTTAAATTAAAGTATTAGACTTGATATGAAAAATATATATCCAGGAAATCGTTTGATCTTTCTTAACAGTACCCAACTAGGGAAAAACCTTATGTTGCGCTGGTTACTTCCCAGTATACTCAGTGTTTTTGTCTTAGGAAGTCCCTCCGAAGCTGCAACCCTAGAATCTTGGCAATTTAGAGTCAACCAGAACCAACTATCCTTTACTACAGAAGGTGGTGTTCAGCCAAAAGCCCAATTAATTACTAATCCAACTCGGTTAATTATAGATTTGCCAGGAACAACTTTAGGTGGTATAAGAACTTCTCAAGTTGTGGGTGGGGCAATTAAAGCAATTAGAGTAGGACAATTTAATTCTCAAACAGCTCGGATAGTAGTAGAACTAAACAATGGTTATACTATTGACCCAAAACAAGTACAATTTCGAGGTATTTCTCCTAGCCAATGGACTGTACAAATACCAACGCCTCAAAAAATTACCTCTAGTACAAATATTAATATTGCACCTCAGTCTCCACCCCCACTACCTCCACGTTCGCCCCTACCTCTCCAAAGTTCCCAGTCTTCAGCTCCACCACCTCCACGTTCGCCCCTACCTCTCCAAAGTTCCCAGTCTTCAGCTCCACCACCTCCACGTTCGCCCCTAATTCTTCGCAGAACAGAAAGACCAAACAATCAAAATAGACAAAGACTGAATAATTCTTCTTCCTTTAATTCAAATGCCACTAATGGCACACCAACTCTTGTAGAAGATGTCCAAGTAAAAAAAGAGGGAGTAGTTCTCAAAACAAGTGGTAAATTACCAGAAATTGAACTGAAGAAGAGTGTTGACCGTACCTGGATGACTATTGATGTCCTGAATGCTACTCTCACAGCCAGGGATGTCAAACCAAATCAAAGATTTAATGAATCTGGATTAACAATTACTCAATTAACTCAACTTTCAACTGCACCAGCAGTAGTTCGGCTGACACTAAGTATGCCAGATACGCAAACTGAATGGCAAGCTCGTGCTTATGCAGGTGGAGTAGCAGTATGGCCTCAAGGAGAAGCACCACCTACAATTAATCAAGCTACTGGGTTTGCGGTGCTTAAGTCAGTAGAATTAAAAAATGGTACTGAGTTGGTGGTTACTGGAGACCAAGCTCTAAATTATACCAGTGGTTGGGATTCTGAAACAGATGCTTATGGAATTACTATATATAATGCTAAGGTAGATGATAAATTGCAGTTGCCAGGACGACAGGTTGGTAGTCCTTTGGTCTGGGCAAAAATACGTCAAGAAGATCCAGAAACAGTTACAATTCTGGTTAAGCCTATTAATAATGTTAAAATTGCAGAAGTAACTCAGATTACGGCCGAACAGTTATCTTTGCCTATGGGTTGGGGTAATATTGGAACTGCACCTCCAGGTTGGAAGCCAACAAATCCTACACAACAATCTCCTAGTTTAAGATCCTCAGTATTCTCACGGGAAAATTCATCGTCCCGAAATTCATTACCGCAAAATCCACCACCTCAGAATAGATTACCTCAGAATTCTGCTGACAATTTACGTCCGAGACGCTGGCCTTTTCCTTGGCCTCGTCGCAATAATCGACGGCCTAATACTAATAATCGTTATCCTCGTTTTCCTTTCCCCAATAGATTACCTCAACGTGATGGACGACTAATGATAGTTATAGACCCCGGACATGGGGGACCGACAGATTTAGGTGGAGTGGGTATTGGGGGCTTGCGGGAGAAGGATATTGTTTTGCCAATGTCATTAGAGGTAGCTCAAATCCTGGAACAGAATAATATACAAGTGGTTATGACTCGTAAGACAGACCGGGATTTAGATTTACCACCACGGTCAGAGTTAGCTAATAGGGTAGGAGCAGATTTGTTTGTGAGTATTCATGCTAATGCTATTAGTATGAGTCGTCCTGATGTGAATGGTTTAGAAACTTTTTATTACCAAAGTGGGCGTGCTCTAGCAGGGTATATTCAGAATAGTATGTTGGAAGCTTTTCCGACTATGAATAATCGTGGTGTGAAGAGAGCGCGTTTTCATGTGCTAAGACATACTAAGATGCCTGCTGTTTTGGTAGAGGTGGGTTTTGTCACTGGTAATTATGATTCTCGGATACTTGCTGATCCTGTTCAACGTAGTCGTATGGCGCAGGCGGTTGCTCGTGGCATACTGAGATATGTTCAAGCTTATTCTCGATAGAAGAGGGAGTAGGGAGTAAGTAGGGAGGTTCTATGGAACGTCCCTACAAGGTTTTGATGATGACCTGATGTTATCTATTTCTCCAACCCACCTTCCGCACGTCAAGTTGTAGCACTAGAGTATTATAATAATTTGGTAGTTTAGTAGGTATTTATACTTTACGAATTATCTTTATTTAACTTTCTCCTGAGTCAAATTATCAGGAAAATATTAAGCATACAGCGCTTTTCAAATTGATGAACCACATCTTCACAAGCAAAAATCCTGTAGGGGCGTTTTGCTGCGCGACATATAAAGCGGAGCTTTGCGTTAGCACATGGCCATTTCCGTTCCGGAATGCTCCGCAAACGCCCCTACTGTGGTCTACCCAAATGAAAACTGCTGTCAATACTTAATTAATTGTTTGCTGTTATTGACTATTATGATTTTTTCCTGACTCCTGACTCCTGACTCCTGACTCCTTATTTCATACTACATTTTGACGTGCAGGATGTAGGTTTTAACCGAAAGCCTTGATTTAAGGACGATATAGTTCTGACTCACCCGCCCTCTAATGGCATTTATCAAAAACTTTTCTACATTTTGTTGAGCAGGGGATAGGGGAGTAGTTAGGGACGTTGGATGCAAGGTCTCTACAGAGAAGTAAACATCACAATAATTAATCACGACTTACGCAGAGGTACTATATATAGAGGTAAAAAACTATAACGTTATAGTTTTGAACGCTACATACATGGTCTTTGCGTAAGTCTTATTAATATTAAATTAGCTCAAATTAGCAAAAGAATGATTTGGTATGTACTAATTAATTGATAACTGAAGTATTTCCCAAGTATAGCATTACTTTTGAGATTTGGTATAATATTCTGTCTATTTATGCTCACCTGCTGATAAAAATGTAA
>NZ_JBNHEQ010000278.1:0-12756 GCF_050016015.1 Dapis hubbardiae BLCC-M172 | reverse complement strand
CACTCCCCTACTCCCCTACTCTGAAATAGATAAAGTTTTTGAGAAATGGTATTATATTTTGGAGGGGCTGTGTGCAGAATTACTTCCGCACTTTATACGCCCGGTAGGAAACCTCAGAATTACGCACTCGATGCATGAATTTTGACTTCCGTGAAACGGTATTAACTATCTCTAATAAGTGGTGCAGTTGCTAGACTTATAGCTGCTTTTTGCATAACTTCTATATCAGACTTTGACCAAGAACGTACATCCTGACATTGATGAGCGACTAGCAACCCCCATAAGCTCCTAGAATTGAGAACTGGTACTACTAAATTAGCCTTAACCTGTATGCTACGCAGAAAATCTCTATGGCAAGGATGTATTGGTTCTAATTCAATATTTTCCATTGCTCGTACTCTTCCATGTTGATACATAGCAGCATATTCATCATTAAAACATTCATCAGCTCCTGTTGAACCATAAATGGATAGCTTCCCAGAACTCAAAGACTCAAATATTACCTGTCCTTTCCACTCACGATAAAAGTAGTATAATACAACTCTGTCTACTTGAAGATCCTGTCTAATATTATCAATATTTTTTTGAATAAAAGTGTTTCGTTCTACATTATTAGCCAGACGATTTGCGAATTTTTCTAAATCTGGGTCACTATAATATATATTAGGATTATAATTAGGGTCTTTATTGTCACTATTCGTCATAATCAGTATAAATCAACTACTTATAATTTTTTAGCTTGCCTTGGTTAAATTTTTAGGCTTATTTATAGCCAATATTTTTTTTTCAAATAACTTTAGTTTGACTTATTTTTGCAGCTTTTGCAATATCTATCGAGATAATCAATCATTTTTAGCATTTTCATAATGAAAAAAAACAGACAAAAAACTAAAAAAACTGTTGTGAGAAAAATTGGTTCTGTGTACTTTAGGGTCTTAGGAGTTCCTCAATTTCACTGGAGTGATGTTTACCATTCGCTAATGACAATTTCTTGGCAACACCTATGGGTAATAATTATCAGTTGTTATTTTGTAATTAACACTCTCTTTGCATTTTTATATTTAGGAAGTAATGGAGGAATTGCTAATGCTAAACCTGATTCTTTTATTGATGCTTTTTCTTTTAGTATACAAACTATGGCTACCATTGGTTATGGTGCAATGTACCCCACAAATCTTTATACTCATACCTTAGTAGCTATAGAGGTTTTTATTGGTTTAATTGGGATGGCAATGATTACAGGATTAATGTTTGCCCGCTTTTCATTACCAACAGCGCGAGTTCTTTTCAGTAGGGTGGCAGTTATTTCTCCTTACAATGGCGTACCTACCCTCATGTTTCGCATTGCTAACCAACGCCAAAACTGGATAGTGGAAGCTCAGGTCAGAGTAACTATATTACTTAATCAAGAAGTTACTCTAGAAGGACATTCTTTGCAACGACTCTGTGATTTAGAATTGGTTCGTTCTGAAACACCAATGCTTGCTCTTACCTGGTTAGTAATGCACCACATTGATGAAAATAGTCCTCTATATGGTTGGTCTGAAAATAACTTTAGGGAGTTAAATAATCAGGAAGTTCGATTTGTTGTCACGCTTACAGGGTTAGATGAAACTGTTTCTCAAACTATTCATGCTCGTCATGTTTATACATTAGACAAGATTATCTGGTATAAACGTTTTGTGGATGTTATCTATACAGGAATTGATGGTAAACGCTATTTTGATTACTCACATTTTCATGATGTTGTGCCTTTAAAAACAAGTAATAATGAGCTTAAAATTAAGGCATTAAAGCAGGATAATCAAAATGGTCATCACAGAATTTTATAGGGAGAATTGGCGTCAGCCATCCCCTATAAATTAAAATTTTATTTTTCAACACATTATCAGTTCAATAATGGATAATTGATAATTACCTCTTCCTTTTAGGGAGAGGATTGAATAAAAGGAAAATTTTTTCTTGTTTCTCCTTTAAAGAAGAGGCTTTAAACCTTAATTATTCGGTAATCTATACTAAAGCTCCTAATAATTGTCAAAAACAGACTTTGAATCTTACTAACTACTTGACTGTTGAAGTCAAGCCGAAGTATAGCATTAATGCATGGTAATTGGTATAAGACCTAGTATTTAAGAATAGAGTTTAAATAAATATAGACTTTAAGATCAAGAAAGCAATAGCTGAATGATTACGATATTTTATATAGCTTTGTTAAATGTTGTGGGTGAGTTTTGTGAATATTTGATGAATACCAGTCTTAGTATGTTTAGAAATATACTATAAATTTTGCTTATGAATCTAACCTATTTTTGTTGTTATGTCGACAGACACTATATAATTACTTCACACAAATCAATATTATTTGATGATAAAAATTTTAGAAAAAAGCGGTTTTGATATTAATCTTAAAATTCATCAAATATTTATCTATACTAAATTGTGTTGTTTAGAAAATTAGTTTTACTAGAGAAAATTTTCATGGTTTAACCCATGGTTTAGAAGTATTAATTAAACTAATACATTTACAGATTTTAACTATATAAAGAATCAGTAAAGATATTGATTTACTATTGCTTTATTTTTGTGGTTAATGTCATGATTAATTGTGGTAACTAAATCAATTAGATAAATTTTAATATATTTGGCTTTTTGGTTCTTGTGACTAAGTAATAAAATTAGTATTTTTACAAACATTTTGCCAAGATAAACTTCATAATTAAGAATAAATATTTTGAGAGTTAGCTAACTGAAGTGTTAGCCACTACTGTAACTTTTGTTTCTTTCATCTCTGATGCAAATTAAGCAACAGTTACAGCAGAACACAGTACATTTACTACTCGTGTTTCAGTTATAGATGCAGCATTAAGTGATATCCCATCAGTAATTGTGCGGTTATTTATCATTTTTTGATTCAAATATTCTGAAAAACTGCATAAGCTCAGTAAAGCTGAGAAGTATAAGAATTTAGCCAAGAAAAAAACAAGTACAAAGATGAATTTTCGTACAATTGACGGTAGTAACAATAATCTAGATAATATTGAATATGGCCAAACTGGTGAAAATTTACTTCGTTTAACAGCAGCGGAGTATGCAGATGGAATACAAGAATTAGCTGATGGTCCAAATCCTAGAGTAATTAGTAATACCGTATTCAACCAATCAGAATCTATCCTCAACAACCGTAATTTAAGCGATTATACATGGTTATGGGGACAATTTCTTGACCATGATGTTACTTTGAGCGAGTTACAGTCAGGTCCGACAGCAGAAACTATTAACATTTTTATTCCTGAAGACGATCAAGTTTTTGCCCCAGGTTCATTTATTCCTGTTACCAGGTCACTATTTGATGAAACTACTGGTACTAGCACTGATAACCCCCGCGAACAATTCAATGAAATTACTGCTTGGATAGATGGTAGTAATGTCTACGGTAGTGAAGAAGATCGGGCTGACTGGTTGCGAACTTTTGATGATGGAAAATTGAAAGTTACTGACCATTCTACAGGAGATTTGCTACCAACTCCAGGAGGCGACCCAAATGCACCTCACATGGCAATGGATGGGGTAACTGGTGCAAGCACTTTTATTGCTGGTGATGTCCGAGCTAACGAAAATGTGGGTTTAGCCGCAATGCACACTTTATGGGTACGGGAACATAACCGTATTGCTGAAATTATTGCAGATACTCATACAGACTTACCTGATGAAGAGATTTATCAACGGGCGCGTAAAATAGTAGGTGCAGAAATCCAGAAAATTACTTATGATGAGTTCTTACCTAGTTTAGGTGTAACTCTCGACCCTTATACTGGATACGACTCCACTGTTAATCCTAATATCACTACAGAATTTTCGACTGCTGGTTTTCGCATAGGGCACACTTTAATTAGTTCTACTCTGCCAAGGATAAATGAAAATGGCACGCCTACAGACGAGGGGGCACTCAGTTTAGCAGATGCTTTCTTCCGACCAGATCGTATACCTAGCGAAGGGGGAATAGACCCTATATTGAGGGGTTTAGCTTTCCAGGTGCAGCAGGAAACAGATGCAAGTGTAATTGACGATCTACGGAATCTATTGTTTGGTCCTCCTAGTGGTGGACCAGTAGCAAATGGTTCAGATTTGCCATCTCTAAATATTCAGCGTGGTCGTGACCATGGTTTGGGCAGTTATAATGATGCTAGAGAAGCACTAGGGTTGACCAGGAAAGATAATTTTAGTGACATTTCATCTGACCCAGAAGTAGTAGCAGCACTGGAATCAGTTTATGAGACTGTTGATGATGTTGAAATCTGGGTGGGGATGTTGTCAGAGGATAATTTACCAAATGCTAGTCTTGGGGAATTGAATGAGGCAATTTTAGCAGACCAGTTTACCAGGTTACGGGATGGCGATCGCTTCTGGTATGAAAATGATCCTGACCTTGCTGAGTGGGAGTTAAACGGTGAGTCTGTTTCAGAATATTTAGAGGATTTTCAGTTATCAGATGTTCTCCAGTTGAATACTGGAATTGAAGATGTTTCTGGCAATGTATTCTTTGTTCAACCTGGCGATGTCTTGAACGGTAATTCCGGTAACAATGACTTGTCAGGAGGTGCAGGTAACGATACTCTTCGTGGTCGTGGTGGTAAAGACACCCTGAATGGTGCTGCAGGAGACGATGAACTCAAAGGTGGTGCAGGTGAAGATATCCTGAATGGTGATGTAGGAAACGACAAACTCAGAGGTAATGGTGGTGAAGACATCCTGAATGGTGGTGCAGGAGACGATGAACTCAGAGGTAATAGTGGTGAAGACATCCTGAATGGTGGTGCAGGAGACGATGAACTCAAAGGTGGTACTGGTAAAGACTCCCTGAATGGTGATGCAGGAAACGACGAACTCACTGGTGGTGCTGGTAAAGACACCCTGAATGGTGGTGCTGGTGAAGACACCCTGAATGGTGGTACTGCTAAAGACATCCTGAATGGTGGTGCTGGAAACGACGAACTCACAGGTGGTGCTGGTCAAGACTCTCTGAATGGTGGTGCTGGAAACGACGAACTCACAGGTAATGGTGGTCAAGACCACTTTATCTTTAACTCTAATGAAGCATTTCAATCAGAGGATTTAGGTATAGATACAATTACAGACTTCCAGTCTAATAAAGATATAATTCTACTTGACAAGGATACTTTTACAGCAATAACTACTGCTATAGGTGGAGATATTGGTGATGAGTTTGCCACTATAACAAGTAGTCCTGAGACAAGTGATGCCATTATTGTCTATAATTCTAGTACAGGTGGTTTATTCTACAATGCTAATGGTAGTGCAGCAGGTTTCGGAGATGGCGGTCAATTTGCTATTCTCTCTGGTAACCCAACTCTGACAGCAGATAATTTCCAAATCGGATAATATAGCGCTAGGGAATAGGGAATAGGGAATAGGGAATAGTAAACTGTGAAAGGGTTTCAGGATTTAGAAATGTCCTAACCTTAATGCGTAGCGCTATATCTTCTATGAATTAAACAGGGGATAAATTCTCCTGTTTATCCTGTATCTGAACTGCCCCCTAAGAAAAATCGCGGGTGGTAGTGCATAGTTATAGTAGAGAGAGTGTGGGAGGTGTGGGGAATGTGGGAAGAAATTATATTATGTCCGGTTAAATAGTTATAATTAAAGCTCGTAGTTGTGCTTTAGCCCTATCTATACTTGGGGCTAAAGCACAACTACAAACAAAAACTTTTTGGTCGCGTAAGCGGAACGGAGTTCTATCACTAATCATCCGGACATGATATTACTAAAGCAGGACTTACGCAAAATATGAAAATATACATCACCTGTAGGGGTTAACGGTCGTTCTTACATTGCTGTATTTGAGAACCAAAAACTCAGTAGGGACGTTCCATGGAACGTCCCTGCTTTGGTCTACCCAAATGAAAACTGCTGTAAACAGGAAAATTTATCCCCTGTTTAATTCATATAGCGCTACTTGAAAACTGTTCCATCTCCAAAAATGCTGCCACTCGTAAAATTAATGCTTCATTATAAGGCGCAGCAATAATTTGTACTCCTAAAGGTAAACCATTAGTACGGCGAATGGGAACCGACAAAACTGGCAACCCAATAAAAGACAAAGGTTGCGTATACAAACCTAAATTCGGACGCACTAACACTTCCTCCCCAGCAATAGTCATTTTTTCTTGCCCTAATAGTGGTGCTACACAAGGGGTAGTAGGAGCTAAAATAATATCTACTTCCTTAAATATTTCTTCTACACAACCTTGATACCAACGGCGGAAACGTTGAGCTTGGATATACCAGTCTGCCGGAATTAAAGCACCTGCTAAAAAGCGGTCGCGAGTTGCCGGATCGAAATCTTGGGGACGGGTGCGTAAATTTTCCAAATGCAAATTAGCGCCCTCCGCAGCAGTAATAATATATGCAGCAGCTCGCGCCCGATGTGCTTCGGGTATTGTCACCCGCTGAGTTATACCTAATGCGTCCGCCACCTGTTCGACTGCTGCGAATACTTCTGGTTCCCCACCTTTGGCAAAATGACCGTCAGCAATGGCAATACGCAAACCTTTAATACCTTCGTTTAATTGAGGAAAACAAGTTTCAGGAGGGCGCTTAGTACAAATTGGGTCTCTTGCATCCGACCCTTGCAAAACATCATAAACTGTGGCAATATCCCGCACAGAACGAGCAAAAGGTCCAACATGGTCTAAACTACTGGCAAATAGAAAAACCCCTGCTCGTGATAAACGCCCATAAGTAGGTTTAAACCCAAAGACACCACATAGAGAAGCAGGTACTCGGATGGAACCGTTGGTGTCGGAACCTAGAGTAATGGGGACTAAACCCGCAGCAACCGCAGCAGCAGATCCACCAGATGAACCGCCAGAGATGCGGGTGAGGTCGTGGGGATTGGGTGTTGCGCCGTAGTGACTATTTTCAGTGACGAAACCGTAGGCGTATTCATCCATATTGAGAGTTCCAACTAGGATGGCACCTGCTTGTTTGAGTTTGGCAACGGCGGTTGCATCTTGGGTAGCGGGTGGGTTTTCGGCATTAATTTTGGCTCCTGCGAGGGTGGTTAAACCTGCGATGTCGTAGAGGTTTTTCACGGCAAAGGGTACTCCCGCTAGGAGACCAGGGTTTTTACCTTGGGCAATGTCTGTGTCTATTTGTTTAGCGCTATTGAGTGCGCTTTCTGTCGTGATGGCAGTGAAACAATTCAGTTTGCGGTTAGACTCGTAAATTTGTTCGAGACATTTGCTTATTAAAGTTTCGGTGGTGGTTTTTCCTGTTTTGATGGCGGAGGCGATCGCTACTGCGTCTGTTTGGTTAAAGTTAATAGTCATGTTTTCGACAATTAATAATTAATAATTAACAATTACATCTTTTGTTTTTTAAGATATAGCAATATGAAATGATTTGTGAGAAGAAACTGTAGGGGTTTGGTCTCCAAACCCAATTAAATATAGCATTTCTCAAAAAGAATGCTATATTTAATGGGGCTGAGAAGTGTGGGAGGTGTGGGAAGAGGTAAAAGTAGAAAGAATATATACTAACTGAACTTAAATTGTCACCTGCAGAGACTGGAAATCTTGGTAACTATTTAACTTTTGAAGTATAGCTCAAGCATAGCATTACTTTTAGTAATTGCTATAAGGGATTTGGAAACCAAACCCCTAGAGTAAAATCTTACAACCTATTTAGGATTGCTATATAATTGACTAAAAGGCATTTTTTTTCCTTGATTTGTATAGTCTTTTCCTCTCCCGTAGGGACGTTACATACAAAGTCCTTACCCACACTTCCCCATCCAATCAGATATAGCAAGATTTTTGAGAAATGGTATTAGTTTGTAAGGGTTTGGAGAGCAAACCCCTACTATTAATTGGCAATATACAATACCCCTTCTCATAACAACTACTGTAAGATTATACCAATTTCATTTCTCAATTTTCTCTCCCCATTTTTCTAAGTCAAATTTGGGTGCAGGTTCTATTTCTGGTGGTAGGGGAAAGTCTATTACTAATTGAGCGATCGCTGCTATTCTTTCCATATTTGCTACTACACCTGAAAAATGTTCTGACTGTAATGGTAAATTGATTAATTCTCCTGTTAATTCCACATATTTTTCAATATTTTTCATCATTTATTTCTTCACTTATTTTTTGATTCACATTTTTCATGTCAAGGCAACAAATTTTATTTTTGTCGGAGTAGTTTCTGCTAATAATTTACCCTGAGAAAATACATACTTTACTGTAGCTCGTTTCCTAATTGCATGAAAGGGATTTTTAGCATCTAAAACTATCAAATTACCTGGTTTTCCTACTTCAATTCCATACCTATCCTCCACATCTAAAGTTTTCGCACCATTGCGAGTAATCATTTGATAACAAGCATTAATTTCTGGTATTCCTGTCATCTGACAAATATGCACACCCATATAAGCTACATCTAACATATTACCAGTACCTAAATTATACCAAGGATCTTGCACACAATCATGTCCAAAACTAACATTTAATCCATGTTGCCATAACTCTTTTACTCGCGTCACACCCCGTCTTTTAGGATAAGTATCATTACGACCTTGGAGAGTAATATTAATTAAAGGATTAGCAACAAAATTAATTTTAGACTTCTCTAATAAACTCATTAATTTAAAAGCATAAGCATTATTATAAGAAGCAAAAGCAGTGGTATGACTAGCAGTAACTTGGGAAGTTAAACCTGTACGAATTGCACAAGCAGCAACTACTTCTAAAAACCTCGATTGATCGTCATCTATTTCATCACAATGAATATCAATAAAACAGTCATATTGTTCTGCCAAATCAAAGATATGATGTATAGATTTTACTCCATCTTCTCTGGTAAATTCATAATGAGGAATTCCCCCTACACCATCTACTCCTAATTGCAAAGCAGTCTCTAAAAAAGTTAGATTTTCATCTTGACTATAAATGCCGTCTTGAGGAAAGGCAACTATTTGTAAATTTATCCAATCTTTGACAGTTTCTTTTACTTCTAAAAGTGCTTGTAACGCTGTTAGTGTTGGTTCGCTAACATCAACGTGAGTTCTGACAAATAATACTCCTTGTTTGGCTTGATTTTTAATAGTTTCAATAGCGCGTTTTTTGACATCTTCTATAGTTAACTTTTGTTTTTGTTCACCCCAAATTTCTATCCCTTCAAATAAGGTTCCACTTTGATTCCAACGTGGTTTTCCTGCCGTTAATGTAGAGTCTAGGTGAATATGGGATTCTATAAATGGTGGAGTAACTAATTTTTCTTCTATCTCAATTTCTTTTTGTGCAGAAGCAGGGATATCGTGATAAATAGCAGTAATTCTTCCATCATCAATAGCAATATCTACTATTTCAAGTTGGTAGTTTGGTTGTAGGAAGCGACAGTTTCGCAGAATTAATTCATAAATTTTGTCAGACATAGCGTTTTCTTGGTTCAGATTTGATAATGTTATAATAGCCTATATTATTATATTTTAAAAAAAAATTGCTTAATTATTACTATTGATTTGCCTAGACTGAATCTCAAAAACCAAATTTTACTCGGATATTCTCTACCAATATTACTATTAGTTATATCAGTATTTTGAGTTTATTCACAAGTAGAAAAACTAACAAAACAAGCCCAGAAAATACATACTCTTGAGATTCAAGTTGATAACATTGAAAACTTAGGGTTTAGTATTTTGTCGATGCAGAATAATGCTAATAGAATTAATTTGTTTAATTTGTGGGTTCAAATTCTGATGATGATTCATGTATCTTTCTGTGCTACATTATGAAGTGCGGAATGTGGGTTGTTAAACTAAAAAGTCCAGAAATTTCTTGGAGCCACAAAGTTTTGAGCAACACTATTGACTTTGCCGAGTAAAAATTGGATAGGCCAAAATAGCAGCTTGAGTGCGATCGCGCAAATTTAACGTCCGGAGAATATTAGTAATATGATTTTTGACAGTCTTCTCAGAAATGTAGAGAGTTTGAGCTATTTCTCGGTTATTTGCACCATCCGCAATTAACTTTAAAATTTCTTGTTCTCTTGGTGTTAAATTTTGCCAATTTTGGGGAAGGTTATTAACAGGAATTGAGATTTGAGAAATCACTTTTTTACCTATACCTGGTCCTAATTGTGTATAACCTTTATATACAGATTGAATTGCCTGAGCTAATTCTTCTGAAGGTGTGTCTTTTAACAAATATCCTGCTGCCCCATATCTCAATGCTTGAGTGACATATTCATCATCATCAAATGTGGTTAATATTAACACTTTTATTTCTGGAAAACGCTGATAAATTTCTTTAGTAGCAGCTACTCCATCCATAATTGGCATTCGTACATCCATTAAAATTACATCTGGTTGTAGGTTTTCTATTTGATTTATTGCAGTTTCTCCATTGTCTGCTTCTCCCACTATTTCTAAATTATTTTCTAACTTTAATAAAGCTTTTAATCCACGGCGGATTAAATTTTCATCATCAACTAATAACACTTTAATCATAGTTTATAGGGAATAGGGAATAGGAAGAAAGAATTGATAATTTATGGATAATATTCGAGATTTATAATAAAATGTGCAATTGAAATAGCAGTCAGCGGTCAGCGTTCAGCCATCAGCTCTTTTCGGCGTATGATGGGGTATTCACACCCCCATAACACTTACACCACAAGCTTTTCCAAGCTCTTGTGGGGGACACCGAACCCGCTGATTTTAGCTGATAGCTGATAGCTAATAGCTAGTTAATTTTGCATAAACACTAATGTATAATTAATTTGGCATAAGCACTTATGAAATACAAAAAATTGTCCTACTTAAGACTTAAAAATCAGCCCATCTTCCTATCAATTTTTGGTAGAAAAAATTAGCATATTTTATATAATATAGCGTTTTTAATACGAATGAGGTACACCTATCTTTTTTTCTTCCCTATTCCCTATTCCCTATTCCCTAAAGGAGGGAAAATTAGCAATTATTTTACATCCAGCACCAGGGTCAGTCAAAATTTCCAATTCACCTCCTAATGCTAAAGTACGTTCTCGCATTCCCTGCAAGCCAAATCCAGTAGTATTTTGTTTTAAGTTGAATCCTTGGCCATTATCTTGAACAATTAGATGTAAATTTGTAGTAGTAAAAATATGAATTTCTACTGTAGTTGCTGAGGCATATTTATAAATATTAGTTAATGCCTCTTGTACTATACGATAAATAGCAATTTTGACTTCTTGATTTAGAGAAGAATTGATACTTATATTGCTTGTAGGTAAAATACCAGTAGACTTATAAAAATCTGCTATTAAATTAGCGATCGCTGATTCTAAAGATTGATTTAGCCACCAATTATTCCGTAAAGCTGCCACTGACTGACGCACTTCATTTAAAGCTTTTGAACCTAGTTGTTTAGCATCTGCCAAAAATTCCATTGATTCAGAAGGTTCTGATTTTCTAAGTTTCCAAGCTGCCTCTAAATTAACATTTAAAACTGTTAAATAATGCCCTAAAGAATCGTGAATTTCTCTAGCAATTCGATTTCGTTCTTCTAAAGCAGCAATATTTTCTATTTTTCTGGCGTATTGTCTTAGTTTTTCATTGGCAATTGCTAATTCTTCTCTACTTTTTCGTTCTGACATTACCGCTTTTACTAATAACTGAAGAAAAATTATTAATAACCCAAACATAATTATTGAAGTGAATAGAACTAAGATAAATCTTTCTCTAGCAAATAATGGTATTCTCGTCAGATTTTGTAATCTCTGAATTTGAATAAGTATAAATAAAGAAAAAACAAATATATTGATAATTATATTTTGCTTATCGGCAAAAATCAAACAATCCCGAATTACTAAAATTAGACATAACATTGGAGATAAATGTAAACCGCCCAAGAACGTCGTAATAATTATTAAAATAATTTCAATAGTAGTGTAAATAATTTTATAGTAACGGGATTTATTAATCGGTAAAAATATTCCCATTATGCTAAATACTATTAGGAGAAAAAGATTTATATAGAGTAGATTTGATACTTCTCCCACAGGAAAAAAATGTATTGAACGACGAGCATATAGAGGGAATTTCAGAATTTGACTGAGAGTAATGATTCCCAATAAAATCCATTCTAAATACAGTAAAAACCGAATAGGGTGTTTAGTTATTTTTTGCAAAAAAATCATAAGTTTGTAGAGAATTAAGTTGAACACAATTTTAGCATAAATCATCACAATAAAATTTTCATGGCTCATCGTAGGACTAAAGTCCTAGAAAAATTTAGGACTTTTTTCTCTAGTTATTTGAGAAGAGTAACTTGTAGGATAGATTTCAGTACACACAAGTAGCAAAAAAATAATTGCGAACAAATACGATTAGCTGATCGACCAGATAAATAAAAGCAGGATTTACCTAGAAACATTATAAATATGTAGTGTTTAAAACTAAAAAATGGGTAAGTTCTGCAAGAAAACCAAAACATTAAATGAGGAGAAATTAATTATGAGACGTGTCTTTGGAAGAGGACTATTTTCCAACTTCAACCCCGAAGAAATAGAAGATATTCCAGGAGATGGTAGTTTACTTGATACCTTACAAAATAATATAGGTTCCAACTTTGAGGGAATAGAAGGTATTCCAGGAGATGCTAGTCTACTTGATACTTTACAAAACAATATAGCTGCGAACTTCGAGGGAATAGAAGATATTCCAGGAGATGGTAGTCTACTTGATACCTTACAAAA
>NZ_JBNHEQ010000277.1:45008-56618 GCF_050016015.1 Dapis hubbardiae BLCC-M172 | reverse complement strand
CCTGTTGCCTGTTGCCTGTTGCCTGTTGCCTGTTGCCTGTTGCCTGTTGCCTGTTGCCTGCGCACAGCGCTATAGTTGATATTCATTAAGAGTATTAGCTAGTAGGTGTTAGGAAAAATACTAATAGACCTCTGGTGAAAAAGATATATACTTTTGGCAAGAGTAGGGAACAGGGAACAGGGAACATATTTTTAGGAAAAAGGTACGAAAAATGATTTAGGTAACTGAATTTGACAACTCTAGCTTATGTTAAATCAAGGGTAAGTTTATTTTCTGGAGATGTCTAATAAACTATAGCAATTCGCCCATTGATTGTGAAAATTTTTATAATAGTTAATTTAAGCTGAAAATATGAGTAAATTCTGACTCCTAACTGCCACTAAAATATTACAACCATCGAGGGAATTGCTATATTCATTTTGCCCCCTAACTATAATTTCCTCTTGCTATTTGCGCAGCATTCCGCATAAAAATTGATATAGCATAAATTAACAATAAAAGGTTTGAATTTGCCACTCTAATAACAAAGCACGACACTGAAGACAAGTTAAATCCTCAAGTAAATTATGAACACCTGATTTTGTGGTAGGATAGACAGCGCCCAATAATTCGTTGGATATTGATACTGTGGAGTCTATTTTGGCAACAAAACTTTCATTAATGGATAATGGATAATGGATAATGGATAATGAATAATAGATAATTACCTTTTTAACAATTGATGCGGAGCATTCCGTCAGGAAAACGCGGAGTGACTTGAATTGGTTTTGCGGAGGATGGCAAACGGAAAGCTTTGCGGAACGCTTGCCATAATTATCAATTATCAATTATCCATCCACCAGGAAAATCTAAAGTTTTCTTTCCCAGACCAGGGCGATATGTAGCAATAGGTAATAATAACTGCTCGGATTGAATCGTTAATATAATTACAGAATCAGCCTTTTCTACCCGCCAATAATCAATAATTTGTCCTTGGTTATCTTGCAAATGTTCACCAATTAAGGTCATCCAAGGAGAGCGAATTTCGACAAAACTGTTTGGGTTTTCCCTAGAATTTTTGTTAGTAATATTCATATTTAATAATTAGTTTTTATTGTACGATTTAAAATAATAAAATTGGCCTCAATAAATTATGAATACCCATATTAATTCTCAATATCTACATCTGGAAAATGCTCGGATTCATTACCTAGAAACTGGCCAAAAAAATTTAGTTAGTGTTTTGTTGCTACATGGAGCAAGTTTTACTGCTCAGACATGGCAAGAAATAGGTACTCTCGATCTTTTGAGTAAGCAAGGTTATCGAGCTGTTGCAGTAGATATTCCGGGTTATGGTCGTTCCCAAAGAATATCAGTTTCTGGCTTAGGTTTTTTGCGAGAAATATTAAATAATTTAAACTTAAATTTGCCAATTTTAGTATCTCCTTCTATGAGTGGCAGTTATAGTTTGCCTTTTGTGATTAATTATTGTGATAAACTAGGAGGTTTTGTCGCAGTTTCCCCTGTAGGAATTGAGCGTTTTCAGGAAGAATTAAAAGGAATTAATTTACCAACATTAGCTATTTGGGGAAGTAATGATCGGATAGTACCTGTAGCACAAGCTGATTTGTTAGTAGAATTAATGCCAAATTCTCAAAAAGTTATTCTGGCTGATGGTGGCCATGCTTGTTATATGAGAAAAACTGAAGAGTTTCACAAACATTTAATTAAATTTATTGAGGGTTGTAGAAGTTAGTTATCATAGAATATCAAATTCCGATAATTAGTTATAAATAAAATATCTTAATGTTTTGCTATAGAAAGGCTATAGTAGAAAGATAAATAGTCTGAAATTATCGACTATTCCTGACTTTTATACTCTTCCTTTCTAAAAATTATTGTGTTTATAAGTAATAAGAGCGAAGTTGATATAAATATGTAGGAGTTGGTTAAAATAGAAATATGAAATGATTAAACTTTAACAAAAATGCCTGCGTAATTTTAGTTTGTGGTGAGAATCCTCAGTAGCACTTAAATTATTAAGTAATTAACACAGGCGCATGGAACTTTTTTGATAATTATTAGGTAGTTAGCGTTAATTAGGGTTTGCTGATTAAATATAAAACCATTGAGAGATAAAGGTTTTAGCCTTTTTAGGTCGGTTAAAAGTACGCCTGTTTCAGCTCTTAATGCTCAAAAAGTTAGTATTTTTAGCAAGAGTTGGGCAAAAAAATTACTCCCCTACTCCCCTACTCCCCCGCTCCCCTACTCCTTAAAAAAGACTTTTTCAGCAAACCCTAATTATTCATATTTTTACTTCTCCCCTACTCTCTCACTCCCCTATTCCCCTGCTCAATAAAATGTAGAAAAGTTTTTGAGAAATGATATAAATTCTTCCTTTTATAGCGTTTCTCAAGTTACTGAGGTAAAGTTGTTTTTCTGATTTTCTATTCCCACAAAACCCTAATTACTACTCCCAAAAAAAACGAATTTTGTGCCTCATGCTTTTTGGGAATTGCTATATTAGTAATTTAAGGATGGGTATTCCTGCATTGTAATGGTGAAGATATATATTTTTTAATTTCTTCCCACACTCCCCACACTCCCCACATTCTCTCTACCATTACTATGCACCACCACCTAAGGATGAATACTACCATCTGGCATGATCGCACCTTTGAGGTCAGTATCTCGGAAGTTTGCACTCTCCAATTTTGCACCGCGAAGGTTGACACCACGAAGATTTGCACCCCGTAAATAAGCTTTGCTAAGGTTAGCATTAGTAAGATTTGCACCCCGTAAGTCAGCACCTTCGAGAGAAGCTTCACTAAGGTTAGCATCCTTCAAATAAGCACCTAATAGATTAGCATTTTCTAGATGACTCCCTTCGAGATTAGCACCTTCTAGGTCAGCATTCTCTAAATTAATACTACGATAGCTATGACCTTTGTGCGCGGAGAGTATAGTATCTTTTAGATTAGCTTGTTTTAATGTCGCTCCCTTGAGGTTAACACCATCCAACTGAGCATTTTCCAAATTAGCATTTTCCAAGTTGGCATTCTCTAACTCAGCTCTAAATAAATTAGCTCCCCAAAGATTAGAATTTTTGAGGTTAGCATTTTCTAACTTGGCATAACCTAAATTAGCACCCCAAAAATTAGTATATTGGAGATTTGCTTTATTGAGGTTAGCATCCCAAAGATTAGCATATCCTAAATTTGCCCCCCAGAGATTTGCAGAGTGTAAATCTGCGTACCTAAGTTTAGCACCTCTAAAATCAGCATCTGATAAGTTAGCATTTGACAAATTAATTCCTGCCAAACTTGCTTTCCATAGTTCTGCATTTTTGAGAACGGAATTATTGAGGTCGGCACCATCTAGAGTAGCATCTTTGAGATTAACATTCTTCAAGTTAGCATAGGCTAAATTAACATTACTTAAGTTACACCGAGGACACTGACCTGTTTGTAATAGCACTTGTTGCAAATGTTGTTTTCTCCCATTTGAACGAGATACTTCTACTTGGTGTCGAGTTCTTAACCATTTATTTTCACCCCAGGTTGTTAGTGCTGCAATGGTACTATAAAGTGCTATGAGACATAGACCAATTGTTGCTGCTCCGGTAAAGATTTTCTTGGGTTTTTGCGTGCCAAATTGTATTTTTTGAGTTGTTGTATTTTCTGAATTACCAAGAGAGTTAAGCTTTTTGAGAGCAATTTCAGCATTGGGAAAGCGAGATTTTAGGTTTGGTTCCACCATTTTTTCTAGCCAATTAATCAATGCTGGTTCTACCTTCGGCAGCAATTTTTTGAAATTAATTCGATAGTTATCATTGATTAGCTTACCAATATCACTAGATTTTGTATTGGTTAACAAACAGATTAAAGTTGCACCTAAACTGTATAAATCTGATGCTTCAGTTAGTTCCCGGTTAAACAACTGTTCCGGTGGCATAAATCCTAGAGTACCTTTCACTGCACTACTAACTGCTACATTGCCATACCCACTGCGGGCAAACCCAAAATCTACTAAGTAAACTTTTAGTTGAGTACCATTTCGTTCAACTAAGATATTTTCTGGTTTAATATCCCGATGAATAATTGGCGGTACTTGCTGTTGTAGGTAAACTAAAACTTCTAATACTTCTTGAGCAATTTGTTTGATTTCTGCTACTGTCCAAAATTGAGTTTGGGCAAGAGAGGCAGCATTTTTGTACTCTTGGACTAAGCAAAAGCCATTTTCTGTCTCAAATGAATCAAGATAACGGGGAATACTAGGATGATTTAGTTGTTGTAGCAGTTCAATTTCTCTATAATAACTTTCGTATTCTGCCCAATTGGCAAATTGATATTGTTTTGTGACAACGGGTGTCTCGGTGGTAGTATCAGTTGTGAGATAAGTAATTCGACCTCCAGTTTGATTGCAACCTAGTTCTTGTTTAACTTGATAACGTTGGTTAAAAAATTCTGGGAGATTCATCATAATTAGGGATTTTTATGGATAATTAGTACATTAAGTAGGAAGTTAACTCTGCAAACATTGTAGCGTAGAGTTAGTTATTACATACCTGTTCCAAGATACCGATACAAAACTGGAAAAATATTCATAAAGACTATATAATCGAACCTTGATACTCTCGTCGTCCTACTTATTAGCTTTATGTTATCAGTATTAAGACTTACGCAAAATAACCTATTTTTGTCATTATTTATTAGGTTGTGCATCAGTAAAATGTCGGATAAGTCGCGTAGGGGTGGCCAATATAATCTAAAAGCACTGATATATAAAGGTTGAGCGCCCACATGGTCGCGAAAAAAGTGCAAATTTTTTAGCCTTTGAGACTAAAAAGTTAGCACGAAAGGCAGACACTTCCCAAAAAGATACAGGTACAATTATTTCTCCTACTTTCGAGTGTCTCCCCACACGGACCACACGGACCACACTTCCTTGACGCACTACCATTTATTACTAAACCGGAAAGGTGTAACAATTTTTAACCCTCTGAGTAGAGTAGCTATGAATCTATGATTTATAGCAACAGCCAGGGCGATTAGGACATAGACTGATGATGAATCAAAGACCACGGAAACACTTTTCCCACTGTTCCCTGTTCCCTGTTCCCTGTTCCCTGTTCCCTGTTCCCTGCTATAGTTTGGCAATAGAAGTAGTATCAAAAATATTGTCAATTTTTATACCTTGATTTTTTAAGATAAGATAAAGTTGCTTTCATTGTTCAGTAAAATTACATAGAACATTGCTTAAACTTGATTAAGTGTATCACTTTTTTGATTATGTCTATCTTTAAAATTGTTGTATGAAAATTTTCTGATTATGCCACAGATAGAAACTTTTTTTACCATAGACAAGTCTGATCTTAATAAGAATAGCAGTTTCTTAAGTTTAAAAGATTTCACAAATCCTTAAAAAACTTAATTAGTTATCAACATAATTCAAAAAAAATATTAACAATGGATGTATTAAACCAACTTCAAGTGATTTTTTCTGATAACAGTAACGATAGTATCAATGGAGCAATTCCTATAGGTACTCTATTTCCAGAAATACCTATAACTAGCTTGGGGACAATAAATGATTTTGACCCTGTAGACTTCTATCGCCTCACAGTCGATCAACCCTTAACTTCAGGAATTGCCCTACAAAATCTTACTGGCGATGTAGATGTAGCAGTATTAGATAACAATGGTAACCTAATTGCTCGTGGTGATAATTTAGGGGCATCCAATGAAGCATTTCAGGCAACTTTCTCTACTCCTGGTGAATATTTCATCGATGTTTTTCAAACTGCTCCTGGTATTGCTAGTGACTATGAGTTAGCTCTATTTCCTGGTAGTGCTAATGTTAATGTTGATCTGAATACTACTGACAACAGTAATGATAACCCAAACACACCAACTTTTTTGGGTACTCTAGTTCCACAAGCAGCAGCAATAAGTCAGCTGGCAACAATCAATGATTTCGATCCTGTAGACTACTATCGCGTCACAGTCGATCAACCATTAACTGCGGGAATTGCCTTGCAAAATCTGACTGGCAATATTGATGTAGCAGTATTAGATAGCAATGGTAACTTAATTGCTCGTGGCGACAACCTGGGTGCATCAAATGAGGCATTTCAAGTAGCTTTCTCTACTCCCGGTGAATATTTGATCGATGTTTTTCAGACTGCTCCTGGTATTTCTAGTAACTATGAGTTAACCTTATTTCCTGGTGTTAGTATTATTCCTCCAGCACCTCCAGTACCTCCAGTACCTCGAGTACCTCCAGTACCTCGAGTACCTCAACCAGTAAATATTAGTATTGATGGTTTCATAGACAACACTGATGAAGCGGTGAGAAATCGTGAAAATACAGCTTTCGTTTTTAAAGAAGATTATTTGTTAAACGCTACAGCAAATACTCCACTAACAATCGGTCTGATAAGCAATAATCCTGGTTTTGACCCTCTATTAGAGATATATCAAATTCCTCAAGGTTCTCTATTAGAATCTGGACAGGGGCAGATAATTGCAGCTAATGATAATGGTGATGGTGGTGTTAATGGAAGAATTGGACCAGGAGTAGTATCAGATATTCCAGGGGTTTCTTCACAGTTAACTCTCTCACCAGAATTTAACTATTTGTTGCGTGTTACTTATACAGAGCTACCTTTGATTGGAAGTTTTACCTTAGATGCAAGTGTTGATAATGGTTTTGTTAGTTTGACTAGGGTATTCCTCGGAAATCCTATAGGAGAAACAATAGGAGAAACAATTATTGGAGGAGATCCGTTCATCAATGGTTTGTTTAATGAAGGAAACTCTTTCTAACTACTCACAATAACTTGGTACATTTTTAGGGACACAGTAATATTGTGTCTCTATTACAATTATTATCCACTTAATACCATTTCTCAAAATTTTTATTTGATTGAGTAGGGGAGTAGGGGAGTAGGGGAGTGGAGGAGAAGAAAAAATAAAGAATAATTAACATTAACTTACCTAAAATCACTAAAACTGAAGCGTTACCTAAGTATAGCATTAATGCATGGGAATTGGTATTAGACCCAATTATTTTGATAAAGGGCACAAAAAACTTAAATTGATTTTTATGTTACAATGTAGTATATGTCCAATGATGCTCAAAAAATCCATAATTTTTGGGTAGTGTTTTTCCGGAGATTCTATGACAACAGAACTAAATTTTTAGCCTTCTTTGTCAACTATTGCAGAGAGTTCGGTTATCTCTCTGTTGCTATAGTTGCTTCTTAAGTATATCTTGAGCCATTATGGAATGGAGTAGATAGTTAACTAAATAAATAATAATTTTACCAAGGTTTTGCGGAAATTGAGAAAGATAAGTTGGAGTTAATCTCAAGTCCCTAACACTCTTAAGGAAAAATTAAGATTTTCTACCTATAGAATGAACATTTTATCCAGGAATTTAGTCTAAGCTTGTATTACAAACAAGAAAGGCAAACTCATAATCAGTTTAGTTTACATGGAAACTAAAATATAAATTTTATTAATAAAAATCATGTAAAAATTGAATTTGTCTTATGGTTCCATGCAAAAATCAAGATAACAAAGTTCAATTATAAAGTTTTTCCCACTTTATAGAATTTTTGGGGGATGGGCAAGCCTATCCTCATGTAGTTGTCTATATGTAGACTCCCACTATCAGGAGCAAATTATAACTACTGCAATATTTATTAAAGGAGTTTATTACAAAAATGTCAAAACTAAATCAAGAAAATAAAACTCAAAAGACAACTCAAACTAAATTTAGCGGTAGCCCTTACTCCTCAATGGATACAGTTCGTACTTATTTACATGAGATTGGTCGTGTACCGCTGCTAACTCGTGAAGAAGAGATTATTTATGGTAAGCAGGTACAGCAAATGATGCAACTGCTGGAGTTAAAAGAAAAATTAGAGGAAAAACTAAATAGAGCGGCAACTGGGCCAGAATGGGCAGAATATGTAACGCTAAGTGTAGAAACACTTCAGAAAGCAATGAAGCAAGGTCAACGTGCCAAGCAAAAAATGATTGAAGCTAATCTTCGCTTAGTAGTAGCGATCGCTAAAAAGTACCAAAAGCGAAATATGGAATTCTTGGATTTAATTCAAGAAGGTACTCTTGGTTTAGAACGAGGAGTAGAAAAATTTGACCCTACACGGGGCTACAAATTTTCTACTTATGCTTACTGGTGGATTCGCCAGGCAATTACTAGAGCGATCGCACAACAAGCTCGTACCATTCGCTTACCTATTCACATTACTGAAAAGCTCAACAAAATCAAAAGAGTTCAGAGAGAACTAATTCAGACTTTGGGTCGTAGTCCTACCCCTTCTGAAATTGCCCAAGCTTTGCAGCTAGAGCCTTCTCAAATTAGAGAATATCTTTTAATGGCCCGTCATCCTATTTCTTTAGATTTACGGGTTGGAGATAATCAGGATACTGAACTACAGGAACTTTTAGAGGATGAAACGTCTTCTCCAGATGACTATATCACTGGTGAGTTGTTGCGTCAAGACTTAAATACCCTACTGGGGGAATTGACCGAGCAACAACGTCGTGTATTGATATTGCGTTTTGGTCTTGAAGATGGTAAAGAGATGTCGTTGGCTAAAGTGGGAGAAAGACTCCAACTCAGTCGTGAGCGAGTTCGCCAACTAGAACATCAGGCTTTGGCCCATTTACGCCGTCGTCAGGCCAAGGTACGAGAATATGTAGCTAGCTAGGTATTAATATCTTTCTAGTATCGATCCCTCTATTTTTAATCTCAAATTGACACCATTCCTTGTGGAGATAGTTATCCTTAATGATTATCTCTATAAGGAATTTTATTTGACAAAAATAACTTTTGTTTTGGTTGAGAAAGTAACAAAAATTGTGAAAAAATAGACCTTTATGCTTTTATATGGGTATGATAATAATGTAGATAATAATTAAGCAATATTCGTGATTTTTAGGTTAGTGGCGATCGCAACCTACTCTATATTTACTTATGGTGTAGTAAATAGACCAATAATACAGTATAAATCTATTTCTGTTAAGCTTAAGGAAGAAAGGCCAAAGTTTTCTTCAGAAATAGACAATAATAATAGATTGCAGACTGATGGAATTTACCTTTTTGGTCAGTCTAGGCAGCCAGATCAAATTCAGAATGAGTATTTTGTCTTCAATTTGAAAAATGGTAAGGTAATAGGTGCTTTTTATCTACCCTATTCATCCTTTTACTGCTTTTATGGTATTCATCAAAAAGATAGTTTACAGGTAAAGGTTATAGATAGTTATAATAATAGCGCTTCTGACTACACAGTAGACTTGACAAAATATCACCGAATCGATCAAGTTAGCGATAATGATTTCCGAATATTAAAAAGTTGTCAAACTAACTATCAAGATTTAGTTTGGTAATAGAATATTATACCAAATATAAAAAATTTTCCTACATTTGATTGGGTAGAATAGCGGGGGAGCAAGGTGGCGATAAAAATAGTAAAAATATACAGTTAATGACTGATATAAAATCCGGTTATACAGTAATTGCAAAACTGCTTCTTCATTAAGACAAGTTTTCTATTAAATAGGAATTATATAATTTAATACTTCAAATCCAATATTTCTCCTAACTCCTGTACGGGCGTTAACGATAGTTATGCGAAGCTAACGGCCGTTTCGCTGCGCGACATGTTTGCGGAGCATTCCGTCAGGAAAACGCCCCTACGACTCCTGACTCCTCCGCAATACGATAACTAATTACCCGGATTATATATGACTGATAATTGTCAAAAATATTATTGAATCCTACTGATTAATTAATCGTTGAAGTCTGGGTTAAATGCTGAAATATAGTATTATTTTTAGTAATTGGTATTGTACCAGTTTGATAAATATTTCCTATTTGTAGCAAAGATTAAAAAGAACTACTTCCTTTTCCTTTTGATCTAAACTTATCTATCTAACTCGATCAATAAAATCTATATTTTTTATGCTTTTTTGGTTGATAAAGAAGAAACTTAAAGGAAAAAATCTCACACATTTTTCCTTCTTTTTACCTAAAAAAAAGGTATAAAGCCTTCTATTTCAAGAGAAAAAAGTGCTAGTGCCGCTACGCGGAAATCAAAATCCTGAAGGGTTGCGAGGCGACAGCCGTGGCAATCTCAAAATTCAAGCATTATTGATTGGTAAGGCTTTGAGAATTTTGTAACTGGTTAGTTATTTCTGCCATTCTGCACTAGGATATTTCCTTATATTCAATCTGATGGTTTTAACTAACTAGAGGTAATTATCAATTATCAATTATCCATTATCAATTATCAATTATCCATTATCAATTATCAATTATCCATTATCCATTATCCATTATCCATTATCCATTATCCATTAATGAACAATATTAATACTCAATACCAGGCTGCGCCTTTACACCTTGCTCTCTAAAAGGATGCTTAATCATCTTCATTTCTGTCACTAAATCAGCCCTTTCAATTAATTCAGAAGGGGCTCCTCTACCTGTAAGAATAATATGAGAATCTACTGGTTTTTCCTCTAAGCCAGTCAATAAATCTTCTAACTTTAAATAACCTAATTTTAGAGTAACATTAACTTCATCAAGCAAGACTAATTTAAAATCTGGGTTGCGGATAAAAGTTAAAGCCAAATTCCACGCTTCATAAACTTTCTGAATATCGCGATCGCGGTCTTGAGTTTCCCAAGTAAACCCTTCACCTAAAGCATGAAAAGATATTTGTTCGCCCCACTTGCTAAAAATTGCTTTTTCTGCCGGTTCCCAAGCACCTTTAATAAATTGGATAATTGCCACTTGGTAGCCATGGCCTAAACAACGCATTACCATACCCAAAGCTGCCGTAGTTTTACCCTTACCGTTGCCAGTATTCACAATAATTAAGCCTTTTTCCTGAGCAGCTTGAGATACTCGTTCTTCTTGTACTTGTTTACGGCGCTGCATTTTCTGTTTATATTGCTCTGAAGTTAGGGATGTCATTGCTAGATAATCTCAATTTTTACTAAGTAGAGTCTATATCATAATTAATATTAATTTGTCAATTAATATTAAATGACATTACCGAAAAAATAAGGTTTTCAGCCTCTCCTTTCAAGGAGAAAAAAGCGGTCGATCTTCGGAGCTTTCCGTAATATTATGTCCGGTAGCATTGGTATTGTCAGGTCAGGTTCATTAATGGATAATGGATAATGGATAATGGATAATTGATAATGGATAATGGATAATGGATAATTGATAATTGATAATTACAAGAAGGTTAAAACCGTTACGGAATTGAATATCGGGAAATATCCTAGCACTTTTTTTCCCTATCCAAGGGGAGGCTTCAAGGCGCGAATTATTTAATTATTAATAATTGGGTAAGGAAGAAGGAAGGAGGAAAAAGGAAGGAGGAAGGAGGAAAAAGGAAGGAGGAAGGAGGAAAAAGGAAGAAGGAGGAAGGTTTAAAAGCCTGAAAAAACTTAAGTTTCCTATAGAAGCCCTAACAGTATCTTTACAAAGGTGAAGGTTTTTGGCTCTTGAGTCAGGAGTCAGGAGTCAGAATTCAGAATTGGCGGAGATGGAGAAATAGAATAGAGGAAAAAGGTAAAATCTAAGCCC
>NZ_JBNHEQ010000277.1:24437-44908 GCF_050016015.1 Dapis hubbardiae BLCC-M172 | reverse complement strand
CCGACTCCCCGACTCCCCGACTCCCCGACTCCCCGACTCCCCGACTCCCCGACTCCCCGACTCTAATTTCTATAATATTATATAGAGCCCAAATAGCTTCTATAGATACTCATGCTTTGGTTTACACGCTCCGATACCAGCGGACATTATATAAGGATGGGATAGAGTAGAGCCGCTCCGCACGCGAATCGCCACCACAAAAATATTACAATTGAAATAGGATTGCTATATAACCCAAACTCTAGAGATTAAAAATGCTACCAGTCAACCAAGCAGAGTCAATAATTTTGAATTTAGTACAACCCTTAAATTCCCAGAGGGATGTAGAAATAGTAGACTTATTAACCGCATCCGGGAGAATATTAGCTACACCAGTCAGAAGTAAACTAGATTTTCCCCACTGGGATAATTCTGCAATGGATGGTTATGCAGTAAAATTTACAGATGTCAAAGACTGTACCCCAGAAAATCCAATATCCTTGGAAATTATAGAAGAAATTCCTGCTGGGTATCAACCTCAACGGCAAATTCAATCAGGGCAAACGGCTCGTATTTTTACAGGTGGTTGTATGCCTCCAGGAGCAGATACAGTTGTCATGCAAGAAGCGACTCAAAGGGAGGGTGACAAGGTGCTGATCCTAGAAACTCCCCAACCCCAAGCATTTGTCAGATATAAAGGTTCATTCTATCAAGCAGATACACCTTTACTAAACCCCGGAATTCGTCTGAGTGCTGCTGAAATAGCTGTCTTAGCAGCACTTCAATGTCCGGAAATTACTGTTTATCGGCGACCAAAGGTGGGAATTATTTCTACAGGTAATGAGTTAGTTACGCCAGAGCAACCCCTACAACCAGGTCAATTAGTAGACTCAAATCAATATGCTTTGGCTGTGGCAGTTGCTCAAATGGGTGCGGAAGTAATACGATTTGGTATTGTGCCAGATGAACGAGAAATTTTGAAACAGACTATTGCTAAAGCTGTGACAACTACAGATTTTTTACTGTCTACTGGTGGAGTATCTGTGGGAGACTATGATTATGTTGAGGATATTCTCAAAGAGTTAGGAGCAGAAATTCATATTCATTCTGTGGCGGTTAAACCTGGAAAACCGCTAACTGTTGCTAAATTTTCTGATGCTCAATGTTTATATTTTGGTTTGCCAGGAAATCCTGTTTCGGCCTTGGTTAGTTTTTGGCGCTTTGTACAACCTGCACTGAAAAAGTTGGCTGGAGTTAAGGAAACTGCATGGAAACCTGATTTTGTAACTGCGCGATCTCTAAATGATTTACGCTCTAATGGTAAAAGAGAAACTTATCTCTGGGGTCAGCTAAATTTAGGGAATAATGGCTATGAGTTTCAACTTGCGTTTGGTAGTCACAGTTCAGGAAATTTAATTAATTTAGCTGGCACTACAGGTTTAGCTGTTGTACCATTGAATGAAACTTTGATTGCTGCTGGTGAGTCAGTCCAAGTGTTGAAAATCAGTTGATCGGGACTTATACCAAATCCGGTTGAATAATTATTATATAGTTGTGGGAGTAGGGGAGATTAAATATTTAAGTATAGTTATAAACATATACGCTTATAACCGGATTCTATATTAGGCAAAATGTCGAATTATACGCTATATGTAGGGGCGAATGGCCATTCGCCCCTACGATTCCTGACTCCTCAGCGGTATGATAACTAATACCAATTCCCAAAAGTAATGCTATACTTGATTAATACTTCAGTTATTAAGTAATTACCTTGGGAGAATTACCTTTTTGCTGATTTGAGACAATTTAATCTTTGATTATCCTTATTTTTACTTCTCCCCCACTCCCCTACTCCCCCACTCCCCTACTCAATCAAATGTAGAAAAGTTTTTGAGAAATGGTATAACTACCCGGATTCTATAAACAAAGGAATTTTGTACCTCACTCCTTATGGGAATTGCTATATTAAATAGTGTTATTTAACCATCATAAAAAATGAAATATCACATATTTATATCTTTTTTAGAAATTTGTTGGGTCGGTGCTACTCTTTGTATTTTTAGTAGACAAATAGGAATTTGGCGGAGAAAAACTATGAAAAAGAAAAATATAGTTGTCAACAATATAGTAGTAGACCGACATACCTAAAATGGTGCGTTAGGGAGTAGGGGAGTGGGGGAGTAGGGGAGCAAAATTTTTTTGGGTTACTCCTGCGGAGAAGCAAGCTACGTTCCATGCTACGCAATGCTAACGCAAACAACCCAACCTACTTTCGTGTCAAGCTTAAAATGGTGGAATAAATTTTTGAGTCTTTACTTTGAAAAATCTACATCCTACCATTTTGCTAAAGTAACAGTTAAGGTTTAACACGACACTACATCTATTGCAGCATTTTAGCTGTGTCAGTACACTACTGGACTAATATACTGGTTGTAGTTTCTCCCCACACTTCCCACACTCCCCACACTCCCTATTCCCTATTCCCTATTCCTAATAACGACTGCCTGTTTTGCGGAAGTGAACAGCAGTCACCCCATCATTCAAGAGTTGACCATTCTCTACCACAGCATAAACTAACCAATGATCGCCACACTCCATCCGGTTTGCTACTTTACATTCCAAATAAGCCAGAGCATCTGTTAAAATTGGGCAACCATTATTAGCTTCCTTTGTCTCAACCCCAACAAAACGATCTTCTCCCGGTGCAAAAGGCTTAAGAAAATGCTTTTGTAAATCCTTTTTTTCCTCAGCTAATATATTCAATACAAATGTATCCCCCGTATGAGTCAAAGACTCCAATGCTCTATCTTTGGCAACAGCAACAGTCACACCAGGAGGATTAAAAGTTGCTTGAGATACCCAAGAAGCTAACATCGCACTGGTGACATCCCCACGTTTAGCAGACATCACACACAAAGAACCGACAACTCTTCCCACAGCTTGAGCAGTACGATCGCCTCCCGAAGCACCCCCCGAAGGTTTAGGAGCGCGACGTTTTTGGGATTTTATCAAAGCTTGAGCAAAATCAATACCAGTTTCCTTACAAGTTTGAATCATCACATCATCTGGCTTAAACTTAACTCTAATAGGTTCAAAACCAAATTTATAACCTGAATCTTTTAACCTACTTGCCAAAAAATCTATTGCTTCACCGCTCCAACCAAAGGAACCAAATACCCCTGCTAATTTATCCTTAGAAACTGTATTCAATAAAATCCCTAAAGCTGTTTGAATCTGAGTTGGTGCATGACCGCCGAGAGTAGGGGAACCAATAATAAACCCATCGCATTTTTCTGCTACTTCCTTAATTTCATTAGATGTGGCAGCTTCACAGTTAATTGATTCTACAGCTACCCCCGCTTTAGTGATACCTCTGGCGATCGCCTGAGCAACAGTCGCCGTATTACCATAAGCTGAAGCATAAAGCAAGGCTACATTCAAATCTCGCGTATTTTGTTCCTGACTCCACTTCCGATACAGACTGGTTAACTCCATCTTCCCATAGCGTACCATTGGTCCGTGACCGGAACCATAGAATTTCACCGTTAACTCAGAAATTTTTTCCAGGGTAGAAAGCACTTGTTTTGCCTGAGCTGCATGGATACAATCATAATAAAAGCGTCTATCCTCGCTATAGACAGTCCATCCTTCATCAGCAACTTGGTCTCCGCAGACATGAGCGCCGAAAAATTTATCAGTAAACATAATTTTAGTTTCCGGGTCATAAGTCATCATACCATCTGGCCATTTAGGAGTGGGAGTGGTGATAAACTGCAATTGATGGCCACCACCCAAATCAAGGGTATCTTCTCCTTTAACTACCTTAATTTTCAACTCTTGGTCTTTGAAATATTCTTTGAGAGTTAAAGCTGCGGGGTTTGAGCAGACAAAAGTAACTTGAGGTGCTACGGCTAATAATGCTTGAAGAGTCGCTCCACGATTAGCATTAAAATGACCCAGAATCACATAATCAAGGCGATGCCAATCTAAGCGAAGTTGCAATGACTCTAAATAATTTGTCGTAAATGATTCGCCAGGGGGGTCGATAATGGCTGTTTTTTCTGCTTGAATGAGATAAGAGTTGGCAGTGGTTCCTTTTTGGAGGGAATATTCGACCTCAAATTTTAGTCTATCCCAAGTGCGAGACCTTAGAACTTTTGTGTCTTCAGCAATTATGACAACTTGAACATCTTTTTTTTTGGTGGTTTGTAGCATAGTTTAGTTGTTTAATTTATACAAATATAATCAGGACCTATGCAGACGAACCCAGAAACCCGGTTTCTTGTAGATGTTTATTGTCAAAAATAATAGTTTACCATAGAAACCGGGTTTCTTTGCCTAAGTCCAAATAATGTTATATTTTATCATTTTTTGGCGATCGCTTTCTTCAAGTCAAAAGTCAAAAGGCAAAAGGCAAAAGTAATCTTTGAGTGAGTTCATTACCATACAAAGGTTTTCAAGTCAATGAGGCACATTTAGAGTGTTGTTTGATTCTGAATTTCTTCTAAAATATTAGATATTTCTGCTTCTGAGTTAATATGTTTGGCTAAAATTTCTGCTGTTGCTTCTAGTAAGCGATTAGAAAAAGATTTGGCTAAATCTTCTCTTAACCCTTGTCCAATATATAATTTCAGTAATGCTTCACAAGACATATCTCGACTAGCAGCTACTTTTTTGAGAGATGGTAAGGTATCTGCTGGAATATTCAAGGAAACTTTCTCTTGAATGCGGGGGTGCAGTTTGTTTAATGGTAAATTCTTCTTCTTCAGGGTTGTTCATAAAGCCTCCTTCTTGGTAAAAGGGATCGAAAAAAGCTTCTGTTGCTTCCTCAAAGCTAATACCATGTTTTTCTAGATTACTTTGAGCTTTATTGCTATCCCACTCAAATTCAACGCCTTGTCGTTGATAGAAAACATTCATAGATTCATTCTATTGCTTTTTTCGGGAGATACTTCTGTCCTGTTTTCTATGATGCACCGCAGGCAAAGTACAAGACTAGCGGGCAAGATGCCCGCACTACAATTGTAAATTAATAATGATTACCTACTCTTCTATGATGCACTGCAGGCAAAATATCTGAGTCACTAACTCGCCCATTATCAACTGTTGCATAAATAAGCCAATGGTCGCTTGCTTCCATTCGACTTGCCACTTCACACTCTAAATAAGCTAGGGCGTCACTTAAAATTGGACTACCATTTTTAGCAGTTTGAGTATTTACTCCGGCAAAACGGTCTGCACCGGGTGGGAAGCGCTTCAGAAAATGTCGCATTAGACGTTGATAGTTATCTTCCCGCAATACGTTTAAGACAAAGCGATCGCCTACTTGCATTAGCGCCTCAATAGCTCGGTCTTTTGCTACTGCGATAGAAACTCCCAAAGGTTGGAAACTAGCTTGCACTACCCAAGAAGCTAACATAGCACTACTAACTTCGCCTTTAGTAGCAGTAATAATATACAAACCTCCACTCAGACGACCTAAAGCTTTATCCAGATCGTCGTCAAGAGATTTCATTTGCTTGATAGTTTCCTTGAGAGTCAAAAGTTGCCCAGCATCAGTTCCCGCTTCCTCACATAATTTATAAGTTAATTCTGAGGGCGTTTCTTTGATGAGAATATTGGGGAATGCTTGCTTGAGACCTAACTCTTGGAACTGGTTAGCAAGAGGATAAATAGATAAGTCATCCCCACCACCTGATTCAAACAAACCAAATGCTTGCTTTTTATTCGCTGCTGCTAAAATAGTGCTGATGGCTGTTTCTGCACTGCTAGCTGCGACTCCTGTTGTTGGTGGCGCTCCAACCACAATTCCTTTGGCCATTTCTACTAATTCCCTTACTTCTTGGGGGTCAGAAGCTTTTAAGTCCATCATTTCTACTGCTACCCCTGTTTTAGTTATCCCATGGGCAATGGCTTGGGAAAGGCGATCGCTATAACCATAATCAGAGGTATAAAATACTGCAACTGTTGTCTCTGCTTTGCTTTTTGCTTTACTCCACTCTTCATAACGGTTGGTTAGTTCGACTAAGTTATGACGCAAGAGTGGACCATGACCTGTAGCAATGGTATTAATTTCTCCCAGTGCTTTCATTTTTTTCATGGCATTTAAGACTGAGCGAGCATTGGGAGCCATAAGACATTCATAATAGAACTTATAATCTGCTTCTATATCACTGAGCTTTTCATCATAAGTTTTGTCTGAGCAATAGTGCATCCCAAAAGCATCACAGGTAAATAGGGTTTGGGTTTGGCGATCGTAGCTAAATATTGTATCAGGCCAATGCAAATTAGGAGCCGAAACAAAGTCTAAAACGTGACCATTACCTAAATCTAATTGGTCGCCATTTTTGACAATTTGCTTCTTAAATGGTATATGAGTTAAATTTTCTAAAAATTGAATTGCTACTTTTGCCCCAACTACTGTAACTTCTGGAGCTAGTTCAATAATATCTTTGACTAAACCACTATGATCTGGTTCCGTATGACTAATAATTAGGTAATCTATTTCGGTAGGTTTGATCAAACCCCATAGAGTATCTAAGTACAATTGGCGAAACTTTGCATGGGATGTATCTACCAGGGCATTTTTTTCCCCTCGAATGATAAAGGAGTTATATGTGGTACCATTCTGTAGACCAAATTCTATATCAAAACGGTCGCGGTCCCAATCTAGGGAGCGAATGGCCATTGTATCAGAAGCAATTTGATTTGTCTCTATTGTGAGTCTATTTTTTACTTGATCTGTTATTGCTACCATCAGACACCTCTCTAAAAATGATTATTTTTATTTGCTTTTTAACTCCCCCGGCGGGAAGTCCCGCGCTCTCCCGTTTTGCTGGCGCACAACTTCCTTAAGGGCTGTCGCCGACATTAAAGGCGGAGCCTAGCGGCAGGTATAAGGGGAGCGTCGTATGGGAACGCCAGGCGTTATGTGTGTTGTTCGTCGGGGATTTTCTCTTGAAATCATAGGTTTATAGTTATTCTACTATAGCTATTGACAATTACAAATACAGTCACTATTATAAAGTATAATTATTATCAACACAGGGGGAGGACATCACCTCTGTCAAAACAGCGGTCAGGGTTTCCCAGACTGAAGAATCCCGCTTTGTCGCATCGCGCGCAACCTCGGGAGTATGTCAATATCTTTACACAATTTAATTATAGAACCCATTTGGTATCTATTTAAAAGTAGAGGGGGAGATGGGGAGGTGGGGAGATGGGGAGATGGGGAGATGGGGAGATGGGGAGGTAGGGAGATGGAGTGTATTAGATATCTCCCACTCATCCAATCATCAAATCAATTATTACCCATTTTTTATCAATTTCTTATCCCTCCGACCTATTTTCTAGAGATACCAAATGCGTTCTATAAACAGGAGTCACACAAAGTCCTATATAAGTTTTTGATGGAAAAATTTATCAAAACATAATGTTATATCATTTCTTTGTAACAATGCCCTTAGTAATTCAGGACTTACACATGAGGTAGGAAAAACTAGGATTTGAGATTGCTTCCTATCGTAGTTAGCCCCATGAGATTCTATAGCAATCCTATTTTAGTTGTAATATTTTGGTAGTAGTTAGGAGTCAGTCCTCAGGAGTCAGGAGTCAGAATTTTCAAAGCTTTCAGTTGAAATTGGCTATTATAAAACTTATCACAACCTATTTGGGATTGCTATATCTAACTCTCTAACTAATGCTCTAATTACCCGTTATTCACTATCAATTATCAATTATCAATTATCCATTATTAATTACCACTAATGCTCTAATTATCCGTTATTCACTATCAATTATCAATTATCCATTATCCATTATTAATTACCAAGGACTACCAACCATAGTAAACCCCGCCCAATAATAGGGGTGGGAAAAATTTTGACTCCCAAACTTTCCTAATGTCGGCGGTAACACCAGTATCCTATCCGCTCCACTTCTCCTTAACTTCCCTTCTATAATACCCACCTCTCCTCGCAACATTGCTAACTGTGCCAGTCTTAGCGCCTCTGCTTTAATTTTCACATTATTCAGGTGGGTATAAAACTCTGTCATTAACCCCAATGTACCTTCATCACTCACATACCAAATACTAGCTAAAGCTGACTTCACTCCTGCTGCTATCGCTAACCCTGCAAACCCTAATTCAGCATTTCTGTCTCCTACAGCAGTACGACAAGCTGACAATACCAACAACTCAACCGCAGGTTGACTCCAACCTAACTCCCTAATTTGGTCTAAGGTGATTTTTTCATCACCCCATAACTGAATGTAGGAGTTACTGGCTAAACCAGGTGAAAATTCTGCATGAGTAGCTAGATGAATAATAGGATAGGGATAATTTTGCCGTTGAGTTAACAAATTATTGCGGGTAAATTCTTGATTGATGAATTGACTGCCTTGCCACAATTTTTGGGAAATAGTTTCTAACTCCACAGGCACTGCTGGCAAAGAATTTTGAGCTAGAAATTCACTCGCTCCCATTGCTAATACCTGAGTATTTTCAAGTTTGCGGTATCGAGTATCCATTAAACTGATAGTGGGAATTAAGCTGAGGCTGTATTTTTCGATCAGGAATTGTTTGCCGTCGTGTAATGCTGCTATGGGTAAAGTCCGTAAACCTTCATCCATACTAAATAGAATGGTATTGATGTTTGCTGCTTCTAATTCTTCTGATATAGGTGCAATGAGCCAATCATATAATTGTTGTGCTGGTGGCAGATAGCTATTAGTATAACGACGGGCAGGATTTGTAATGTGTGCGCGGAGTCTTAACACAACTTTCATAAGTTGTTTTCGCTTGGCTTGGGGAATGGTTTTAATAATTGGCTCACGGTTTTTAGTGTATAATATTAATTGTAATTGTTCTGGGTAAGCGTGAACATAAATAACTGCAGATTCTGTTCCGGTTTGATTTGCCATATCCTTTAATATTTCTCGGACGCTTTTTTTATCGAGTAATCGTTCGCTAAAATTTTCTTCAAGGTAATCAGAATATTCGTTAGTCCGGTTTTCTTCTAAAATTCTTGTTTCTACTTGGTCTGAATTTGTGGCTACTGTTAGGGTATTAGTATTAACATTATCAATTGTTGTTAATATTTTTTGCGTATCAGTTGTAATATTTATTGATCTTTGTGTTTGGTCTTTAGCGGTAGGGGTGTTGGCAGTTTGGTTGTTCTTACTAGGAGTAATACTTTTTGGAATTAAATCAGGAGGGATGGGGGAAGTTGGCTCCGGTGTTGGTACTGGTGTTGGTGCTGGTGTTGGTGTTGGTGTTGGTGCTGGTGTTGGTGCTGGTGCTGGTGTTGGTGCTGGTGCTGGTGTTGGTGCTGGTGCTGGTGTTGGTGTTGGTGCTGGTGGTGGTGGTGGTGTTGGTGTTGGTGTTGGTGTTGGTGCTGGTGGTGGTGTTGGTTCCGGTGTTGGTGCTGGTGTTGGTGTTGGTGCTGGTGCTGGTGCTGGTGTTGGTGCTGGAGTTGGAGTTGGTTCCGGTGTTGGTGTTGGTTCCGGTGTTGGTGCTGGAGTTGGTTCCGGTGTTGGTGCTGGAGTTGGAGTTGGTTCCGGTGTTGGTGCTGGAGTTGGTTCCGGTGTTGGTGCTGGAGTTGGAGTTGGTTCCGGTGTTGGAGTTGGTTCCAGTGTTGTTATAATATTGCCTGGGTTGCCTGCTCCACTGCTGCCAACTGTAATTTCTCCGTTACCTTGCAAGTTAATGGTTTCTGGAGAAGTGATGATGATATTTCCTCCATCTGCTGTACTTTCTGTAAAGGATGATATTTCACTGTTTTCATTGATTGTTAGTTGAGATTCGGTTTCAATATAGATATTGCCAGCATTTCCTTGACCAAGGGTAGTGGAAGATATTTGAGCGCCATTAATGACTTCCAGAGAATTGGTGGTAATGCTCACACCTCCTGCATCCCCTTCTGCTACTGATTCCACTCTGCTAATTGCTGCACTAGAGAAGCCGTCTGGAGATACCCCGGCAAATACTACATTATTCTCAGCTATAATTTCTACTCCCTCTACATTTCCTTGACCAAAGGTACTGGAAGATATTTGAGCACCATTAATGACTTCCAGAGAATCACTACTGGTAATATTCACACCTCCTGCATTCCCTGCTGCTCCCGCTGCCACTCTGCTAAATACTCCACTGACACTATTTGCAGACCCTCCATCAAAAACTACATTATTTGCTGTAATATCGATTCCTCCTACATTGCCGTTGCCAAGATTAATGACAGATATTTGAGCGCCATTAGTAACTTCCAAAGAACCAGTGGTAATAGTCACACCACCCGCATTCCCTGCTGCTCCTTCTCCAATACCACTAATTGCCCCACTGGCAAAGCCATCTGAAGATACTCCATCAAATATTACAGTTGAGGATACTGTAATATTAACTTTCCCTGCATCCCCATTGCCAAAGGTACTAGCAGATATTTGAGCACCATTGGTAACAAAAAGGTTATTAGCTGTAATATTGACATCTCCTCCTAGCTCACCAGCAGAAATATCAGTAAAAATATCTTCAGTTACTGTCACATCTCCTTCGCTGCTCAGAACAATATCTCCTCCAGCAATAGTGGAAATACCATTTACATCTTCACTAACTCCACCAATATTCACGCTTGGTAACGACTCAAAAAATGCTCCACTATTCCCGGCAACTGACTCTAAAGAAAGCACATTTAACTGCAATGGTGCATCACTTGAACCTATCCCTCCACTGTCAAAAGTTAGAAATAAACCACTACCTGCAGTTATCAATGAATTCTCAGAAACTCTAGTAATATTTCCTCCATTTGCATTGACTAATACCTGCCCTGTTGTTGTTAAGTTTGCCAGATTTATATCACCAACTTCTCCTAAATTTCCTAACTGAATATTAATGCTGCCACTACCTGCATTTAATGTTGTTCCATCTAATTGATTTATTGATGCTGCTCCATCACTCCGGTTATTAGGAAAATTTATGTTCTGATTATTACCAAATAAGTTGATATCTCCATTCCCACCTGATGTGTTAATATCAGCATTGATATTAATACTGCGTCCGGCTTCTAATTGTACAGATGAGTCGATTTCTATATTTTCATTAATTGTTATATCGTTATCGGCTTGGAGAACAATATCCCCATTTAAGTTTTCTAGGGAAGTATTACTTTCTGAACCGCCTAAAATAATATTTTCTGGGTCTAATAATATTGTTCCTGTATTGCCAAATTCTGCACTAACATTAACCTGACCGTTAAAATTTAATCCTTGTTTTCCTGATACTTCTACAAAGCCTCCATCACCAGAATTTTCTCCTCCTTTTGCACTAATATTTCCGTCAAAATTAGTCATTCTATCTGACCAAACTATTACTCTTCCTCCTTCTCCATTTGTAATAGCATCGGCGGAAATAAATGAGTTTTGATTAACAAAAGTTTGCTGAGAATTAGGAACTATACCATTGCCTTGAAAGTCGCCTCCAATTAATACTGTTCCCCCACCATTTAAACCATCGGCGTTAATATTGGCATTTATGACAGCTACGCGATCGCCCAAGACATTAACTTGTCCGACCATATTATCGGAAGTTGATACATCTATATTTCCTGAAACAATAGTGTCTCCTGAAGTATTGGCAATTGTTACATTATCTGTCAACACTACATTACCATCAGCATTAATTTCTATAGATGTGGCGTGTTTGTTGTCTCCACCTGTTAATAATTTTGGTAAAAGTACGGTATCTATC
The DNA here is from genome assembly GCF_050016015.1 of Dapis hubbardiae BLCC-M172. Classification (NCBI taxonomy): domain Bacteria; kingdom Bacillati; phylum Cyanobacteriota; class Cyanophyceae; order Oscillatoriales; family Microcoleaceae; genus Dapis; species Dapis hubbardiae. Next base: position 33,186 of record NZ_JBNHEQ010000277.1, on the reverse strand, counting down.
TGAGAAATATCTTCCTCATTTACTTTTTTTGGGTTGACTTCCAAACTTAATAAATGTCCTGGTTGAGATATTCTCAGGGTGTTACTTCCTTCTACTGCTGCGATGGTGATGTTACCGCCTGGAGTGGATAGTTGTCCTGTGTTGATGACTGTGCCACCTAACAAGGTCAGATTTTCTCCGGGGTTTAAACTTAGATTTCCTTGATTAACTATAGCGCCTGAGTTAGATGAGTTAAACTTATATCCACTGGGGTTTCCAACTAATTGTGAGTAGTTGTTTGTCTCCATAGCTTTAAACCAGAAATTATTGTTGTTAAAGCCAATACCAGTGGCGGTGGTGACGCTGAATGAGGCTGGTATATTCAGACTGGCGTTAGGACCGAACATTATGCCTGCGGGGTTCATTAGAAAGAGGTTGGAGTTACCGCCGATAACTTGAATGAGACCGTTGATAGTTGAGGTATTGCCTCCTGTGACTCTGCCAAGAATATTCTGGGTGTCTGGGGTGGTTTGGAAATTAGCGGTTTGGTTACTATTGAGGTTAAATTGCTCGAAACTGTGAAATAGGTTAGAGCCATTGTGAGTTCCACCTTGGATGTTAAATTGGTTGCCGTTTTGATTTACAGTTGTTCCTGTACCATCACTGGCAGGGGTTATGGGTTGGGAGTTGGCAGGGAGTGTTGTTGCTAATTTGCCTAAAATTATAGTCAGAGTTGTTATGGTATAAAATTTTAATTTAGTTAATTTCATAAAAAAATCTTCACCTTTTTATAGTTAAGTATGACAAAGTTAAAGAGCAACTTTCAGCTCCAACAAATAATTATGTATTTCTATATTTTTCTCTAAATTTTAATAAATTTTTAGTGATAGTGATATTAATGAAAAAATTACCTCCCATCACCAAAACCCTAAAAGTTACTTACTCTCTCCACTTTCTGGAATGGTTAAACAAACATCAGTTAAGTTTAGCATTTACCTCTCAGACAAACTGCCTCTGCTTCATTGGAGTCAAACCGGACGGCCAAATGTCTACTCCTGTTTGGCAGTTCGATCGCCCCAGGAAACTTTATGCAAAGAGCGATCGCTTATACCTCTCCACTCAATACCAAATTTGGAGGTTTGAAAACATACTCGAAAACGATAAATTATTAAAAGACGAATATGATAGGTTTTATGTTCCCCGTGTCGCATACACTACTGGAGACTTAGACATCCATGACTTAGTAGAAGATGACAAGGGCGACATAATTTTTATTAATACTCAATATAGTTGTCTGGCAACTCTTCACTCCAAACACAGTTTTACACCTCTGTGGAAACCGTCCTTTATTTCTCAAGTCGCTCCCGAAGACCGATGTCATCTTAATGGCCTCGCTACGGTAGAAGGGCAACCGCGCTATGTCACTGCTATTAGTCGTTCTGATGTTGCCTTGGGTTGGCAAAGTGTGAGGCGTGATGGAGGTGTCGTTATTAAAATTAATACTAATGAAATTATTGCTGATGGGTTATCAATGCCACGTTCACCACGATGGTATAGGGGAAAATTGTGGTTGCTCAACTCAGGAACAGGAGATTTTGGTTACATTGAAAATGGCAGATTTTTACCTATAACTTTCTGTCCTGGTTATGGGAAAAGTTTAACTTTTATTGGTGATTTTGCCGTGGTGGGTTTATCGAAATTAAGCCATGATTATTTCTCAGATTTGTTAGTAGAAGAAAGGTTAAAAAAACGGAACACAGATATTCGTTGTGGAATAGTAATTATTGATTTGAAAAGTGGAAATATTGTTGAGTGGTTACAACTAGAGCCAGAAATAATTGAACTTTACGATGTAGCAGTTTTACCGGGGGTTAACTGTTCGACGGCTTTGGGTTTCCAAGCTGGAGATATGGCTAAGTTAGTAACAATAGGAAGTCAGCCAAAAGTGAATAATTTATCGGTTTCTTCTTCAAAAGTTAAACCCAAAAGAAAATATTTTTTATTGCCTTTACCAGTCTGGCTATTTCTAGCATTTGACTGGGAACAACAGGAAAGATTAATTGCAGCTATTGCTCTAATTTATATCATTTCAAATAAGCCTGTAGAACAACCTTCATTTAGTTTTATTTCTAATCCCAAAATCAGCAAAAATAACCCCCAAAAAGCCAAAGCTTATTTTGAGCAAGGAAAAAATTTGAAAAAACAGGGTAAATATGCAGAAGCTGCTATATATTTTAAAAAGGCAATAGAAGCTGACAATACTTATGTTCCTGCCCATAATAATTTAGGTGTTTTACGACAAAATCAAGGTCTGTTAAAAGAAGCAATTATTTGTTATGAAAATGTTTTAAAAATTAAACCTAATTTTCACCCAACTATTACCAATATTGCCTCAATTCACCTCTGTCAAGGAGAGCTGAAAAAAGCAGAAGAGGGATTAAGACGTGCCTTAAAAATAAAACCAGATTATGTTCATGCTTTGTACCACTTAGGCTTAGTTTACAAACAACAAATTAAATTAGAGGATGCCATTAAGTTATTTAAACTTGCAGTTAAATATCAACCAAATTACATTGATGCTTATTTTCAATTAGGGCAAATATGGGAATTTCAATCTCAATTTTCTCTTGCTAAAATTGCCTACGAAAGATGCCAAAAAATTAACCCTACTGCCGAATATTTGTTCGGTCATATCAGTTTTGTCAAGCTCAACCTCTGTGACTGGGAAAATTATGATGATTTTGTTACACAGTTAATCGACTCAACTGCTAAATATGTGAAAAAGAAAAAAGGTGGTTTTACTATCGCACCTTTTCACTTAAATTTAATTCCTTTACCACAAGAGTTATCTTTGGCAGTTGCTATACAGAAAGCTGAATCAATTAACCATCAAGTTGTTAATAACAAATTGCAATTTTCTTATCCTCAAAAAACAAGTAAATTGCGGATAGGTTACGTTTCTTGTGATTTTTATGGTCATGCCGTCGGACGATTAATTTCTGGCATATTTGAACAACATAACCGAGACAAATTTGAAGTCTTTGCCTACCACTTATTAAATGCTAATGATGAAGTAACACAAACTATCAAAAATGGCTGCGATGAATTCCGGTATCTTGACGAAATGTCTGCCGAAAATTCTGCCCGCCAAATTAACAGGGATGGGATTGATATATTAATAGATTTAGCAGGTTATACGGGTTACAGTGAAACGAAAATATTGGCTTATAAACCAGCGCCAGTCCAAGCAACATTTCTCGGTTATCCTAATACAATGGGGGCAAATTTTATCAGATATTTATTAACAGATAAATGGGTAGTACCTCCAGAATTAGCAGAACATTACAGTGAGGAAATTATCTATTTACCCCATCAATTTCCTTGTTCGCCTATGGATATTTCTCAAAAGGATTTTAGTCGAACAGATTTTGGTTTACCAGAAGAGGGTTTTGTTTTTGCCTGTTTTAATCGCCACTATAAAATTACTCCTCAATTATTTGATATTTGGATGCGAATATTACAACAAGTAGAAGGTAGTATTTTATGGTTGTCTTTTACAGTAGAAGAAGCCATAGAAAACTTACGCCAGAGTGCCAAAAATAGAGGAGTAAAACCCGAAAGACTAATTTTTGCCCAAAAAATTCCACACCCAGAATATCTAGCTCGGTTGTCTTTGGCCAATTTAGCTTTAGATACCCTAATTTATAATGGCGGTTCTACCAATGTCTGTGCTTTATACGCAGGTTTACCAGTCTTGACAAAACCAGGTTCTACTAATGCAGCTCGGATGGGGGCCAGTATTTGTGCAAGTGCTGGAATAGAGGAAATGATTTGTCATAGTCTGGAGGAATATGAACAGAAAGCCGTATTTATGGGTACTCATCCAGAAGAGTTACTACCGTTGCGACAGAAATTAAAGATGCGAAATAGTCCTTTGTTTAATCTATCTGATTTTGTGGCCAGTTTGGAAGTGGCATTAGAAGAAATTTGGAATCGTTAATAGTGCGAAGCGTGAATAGGGAATAGGGAATAGGGAATAGTAAGCTGTCAAAGGGTTTTTCTTATAGGGAAATGCTCCGCAAACAGGATTTATGAATCTCCGCGCCCTTTGCTTCGACTGCTATATTCTTGCTATAGCAATCAGATTTCAGTTGTAAGGTTTTAGTAGTAATTAGGAGTCAGGGGTCGTAGGGGCGATTCGCGAATCGCCCCTACAGGAGTCAGATACAATATTTTTTTCCAACGCCCATTGATTCAATCTGTAATTGATAGAAGTCAAATTAATCTCTTGATTTATGATATAAAAAAAGAGGAAATTATCAAATGGCTAATGTAGAAAAATATCGGCAAATTATTCAAAAGTTACTGACAGAATATGCTACTAGACGTAATGCAGCAAAAGATGGAATTGAAGCTCAAACAATTTTCGATGCATGAATTTGGTATTAAAAAAGAGAAGCTAATATCTAAGACCAAAGTCATCTTGTTAAGATTGCCATGGGGGAAATAATTATTTATTGCTTGAATAATTAAAATTTTTCTCCCCCGAAATGACAAGTAAAAATTAGGGGGGACTTAGTGCCAGAAAAAGCCTCATTTGAAATTTTCGGTTCTCAACAATTTATTGACTGGTTGAATACTGAAAAGTTGAGTCTAGCATTCACTACTTATCAATCTAATCGACTCTTTTTCATAGGGATTAAACCAGATGGTAGTTTGTCGGCAACTATGCGGACTTTCGATCGCCCGATGGGACTTTATGCTACTGCTGATAGCTTAACTTTGGCCACTCGCTACCAGGTCTGGCAGTTAGAAAATATGGTGGAAAAAGGTCGATTGTTTAAAGACCGGGACAAAATGTATGTCCCTCGTCGCAGTTGGATGACTGGTCAGTTGGATATACATGATATTGTCCAGGCTCAATGGGGAGATTATTATACACAAAAAGTCATTTTTGTCAATACTTTATTTGATTGTTTGGCTACATTGAGCGATCGCTACAGTTTTACTCCCCTATGGAAACCAGCATTTATTTCTAAGCTGGCCCCCGAAGAGCGTTGTCATCTCAACGGTTTGGCCATAGTTGAGGGAAAACCAGCCTATGTTACTGCTTGCGGTCAGTCGGACGTGGTAGATGGGTGGCGAGACCAACGGCGAAATGGAGGTTGTGTGATTGATGTATCAAGTAAAGAAATTATTGCCACTGAACTTTCGATGCCTCATTCTCCCCGCTTTTACCAAGATAAATTGTGGTTGCTAAATTCGGGAAAAGGAGAATTTGGTTATCTAGATTTCCAAACAGGCAAATTTCAACCAGTCAAGTTTTGTGGGGGGTACTTACGAGGGATGACGTTTTGGAAAAACTACGCTATCGTGGGTTTGTCCAGACCGAGAAAAAGAGAACAAACTTTTTCAGGTTTAGTTCTCCAAGAAAGATTAGCAGCGAAGGGAGCAAGAGCCTTTTGTGGGCTGCAAGTGATTAACTTGGACACTGGGGATATTCTTCATTGGTTGCGTATTGAGGGAATCATTGTGGAATTGTATGACGTAGCAGTATTACCCGGAGTACGATATCCAGGTTGTATTGGTTGGCAAGAAACGGATGAGTTGAGGCGGGTGGCCACTCGTGATTTGAGTATTGAAATTTAAAAGTGTTGAAGTTTAAAAAAGATAGGGAATCTCAATTGTCATTGCGAGGAACGAAGCAATCTCTGATAATGGGAAAACAACCACAATTAATGAGATTGCTTTCCTCCGGAATGCTACGCAAACGTCGTATCTCCTCGCAATGACGGTCTAATTAACATCTTGTCCATCCAAGGGGAGGGACGAAGCTATAATAGTCATTGCCAGGAACGTTTCCGGAGCATTCCGTCAGGAAAGCAATCTCAACTGTCATTGCCAGGAACGTTTCCGGAGCAGTCCGTCAGGAAAGCAATCTCAACTGTCATTGCCAGGAACGTTTCCGGAGCAGTCCGTTTGCGTAGCATTCCGCAGGAAAGGAAAGCAATCTCATAACTTAACACATCTACTTTATTACTACCAAAAACAATTATGCCTACTGTTCAAATTACCCAAACTGGAATCCCTAATGAAGCTGGAGCAATACCAGCTACCTTTACCATTAGTCGCGACGATACTCTTGGCAATATAACAGTCTTCTTTACCATCTTAGGCACCGCTACACAAAATATCGACTACGACATTAGAGGAGTTCGCACCGTAGAGAATACTGTCCCCACAGTAACATTCGATGGAGAAAAAGGCAGCGTTGTTATACCTGATGGACAAACTAGCGTTGATATACAAATAGTACCCAGAGACGACACTGTTGTTGATGCAGGAGAAACAGTCACCCTCACCCTCACAGAAGAACCAACGGGCGCACCAGAACAATATGATGTAACTACAATTCCAGGGAATGAGACAGCAACTCTGACAATTACAGATAATCCCGATCCCACATCTAAAGCAGTAGGGGCGAATGAGATTGTTATTTCTACTAATGCTGATGGTGCTAATTCGGTATTTGCAGCCGATGTGGATGGTGATGGGGATGTTGATGTTCTCAGTGCGTCACGCCTTGGTAATAAAATAGCCCTCTATCTAAATGATGGCAGTAATAACTTCACCGAACAGGTCATATCTAATAATGCTGATGGTGCTAGGTCAGTATTTGCAGCGGATGTGGATGGTGATGGGGATGTTGATGTTCTCAGTGCTTCCGTAGATGATGACAAAATAGCTCTGTACCTCAACGATGGCAACAATAACTTTACTGAACAAGTCATCTCTAATAATGCTGATAATCCCCACTTAGTATTTGCAGCGGATGTGGATAGTGATGGGGATGTTGATGTTCTCAGTGCATCTGAAAATGACGATAAAATTGCCTTGTACGTCAACGATGGTAGCAATAACTTTACTGAACAAGTCATCTCTAATAATGCTAATAATGCCCGTTCAGTATTTGCAACGGATGTAGATGGTGATGGGGATGTTGATGTTCTCAGTGCGTCACAGTTTGATGACAAGATCGCTCTATACCTTAATGATGGCACCAATAACTTCACCGAACAAGTAATCTCTAATAATGCTAATAATGCCCAATCAGTATTTGCAGCAGATGTGGATAATGATGGGGATGTTGATGTTCTCAGTGCATCAGTAAACGACAACAAAATAGCGCTGTATCTAAACGATGGCAGCACTAACTTCACAGAACAAGTCATCTCTACTAATGCACCTGGTGCTGTTTCAGTATTTGCAGCAGATGTGGATAATGATGGGGATGTTGATGTTCTCAGTGCTTCACGCTTCGGTAACAAAATAGCAGTTTACCTTAATGATGGCAGCAATAACTTTACCGAACAAGTTATCTCTACTAATGCTGATAATGCCCGACTGGTATTGGCAGCAGATGTGGATGGTGATGGGGATGTTGATGTTCTCAGTGCTTCTTATGGGGATGACAAAATCACCCTCTACGAAACAATATCTGTCCCTAAAGTCAGCATCACTGCAACAGGAACTCCCACAGAAGCAGGAGCTACCCCTGGAACTTTTACCATAGATCGTGGTACTGACATCAACGGCAATATCACAGTTTTCTTTACTATCTCCGGCAATGCCATACAAAATATTGACTACGACATTAGAGGAGTCCGCACCGTAGAGAATACTGTCCCCACTGTAACTTTCGATGGAGAAAAAGGCAGCGTTGTTATACCCGATGGAGAAACCAGCGTTGATATAGAAATAGTACCCAGGGACGATACTGTTGTTGATGCAGGAGAAACAGTCACCATCACTTTAGAAGAACAACCCACTGGCGCACCGGAACAATATGATGTTATTACCATTGCAGGGAATGATACGGCAACTCTGACTATTACAGATAATCCTGATGCTACGTCTAAAGCAGTGGGGGCGAATGAGATTGTTATTTCTACTAATGCTGATGGTGCTGAATCAGTATTTGCAGCCGATGTGGATGGTGATGGGGATGTTGATGTTCTCAGTGCTTCAGACGGTGAGGCTAAAATAGCCCTGTACGTCAACGATGGCAGCAATAACTTCACCGAACAGGTGGAAATTTCTACTACTGCAAATGGTGCTAGGTCAGTATTTGCAGCCGATGTGGATAGTGATGGGGATGTTGATGTTCTCAGTGCTGCCAGGGATGCCAAGGAAATAGCCCTGTACGTCAACAATGGCAGCAATAACTTCACCGAACAGACCATATCTACTAATGTTACTGCCGTCTCAGTATTTGCAGCCGATGTGGATGGTGATGGGGATGTTGATGTTCTCAGTGCTTTAGACGCTGACCAGAAAATAGCCTTGTACCTCAACGATGGTAGTAACAACTTCACCGAACAGGTGGAAATTTCTACCACTGCTAATGGTGCTTTCTCAGTATTTGCAGTAGATGTGGATAGTGATGGAGATGTTGATGTTCTCAGTGCTTTAAACAGTGACAACAAAATCGCCCTGTACCTCAACGATGGCAGCAATCAATTCACCGAACAGGTGGAAATTTCTACGACTGCTAATGGTGCTGAATCAGTATTTGCAGCGGATGTGGATGGTGATGGGGATGTTGATGTTCTCAGCGCTTCACAGGGGAACCCCAAAATTGCCCTTCACCTCAATAATGGCAGCAATCAATTCACTGAACAGGTGGAAATTTCTACGACTGCTAATGGTGCCAGGTCAGTATTTGCAGCGGATGTGGATGGTGATGGGGATGTTGATGTTCTCAGCGCTT
>NZ_JBNHEQ010000277.1:21648-24337 GCF_050016015.1 Dapis hubbardiae BLCC-M172 | reverse complement strand
TCAGTATTTGCAGCGGATGTGGATGGTGATGGGGATGTTGATGTTCTCAGCGCTTTAGCAGATGACAACAAAATCGCCCTGTACCTCAACAATGGCAGTAATAACTTCACTGAACAGACGATATCTACTAATGCTGATAGACCCGAATCAGTATTTGCAGCGGATGTGGATGGTGATGGGGATGTTGATGTTCTCAGCGCTTCTTTCGACGACAAAAAAATTGTCCTTTATGAAACAATATCTGTCCCAGTCTTAACTGACTTAGACCCCGCCACATTCACCGAAAGTATTGTCAACCCAGCAGCACAAATAATAGATAGCGATGTTACTCTCACCTCAGATAGCAATGACTTTAACGGTGGTAATATTATTATTGACTACACTATTGGTGGAGGGATTGAAAACCAACTAACCGTTGCTAATATTGGTACTGGAGTAGGTCAAATAGGCTTCGACGGGACAAATATTACCTACGAAGGGAACCTTATAGGTAATATTGATATTATCAATAACGGAGTCAACGGTAATATTTTAGAAATAAGCCTAACCACTGCCAACGCTACAGTTGCTGCTGTAGAAGCATTAATAGAAGCCATCAGTTACCAAAATATTTCCGAAAACCCAACCGCTAGTCGGATTATATCAATAACAGTCAACGACGGTATTATAGACAGTACACCCCAAACATTAGAAATAACAGTCAACGCTGAAAACAATGCCCCAGTCCTCAATAACACTCTAGATGCCATTGGAGCAACCGCCGATATTGAATTAACAGTAGATGAAGACACAACACCCATCGGAGGAGTAGGCAACCTAGTCAGCGAAATAGTTGATCTAACCGCTAATGTTACTGATATTGACACCACCCCCCCTCCTGTTACAGGTATCGCTATTACCGCAGTAGATGAAACAAATGGTGTCTGGCACTACACTACTAATGGTAGCACAACCTGGACTCCAGTAGGCGTGGTATCTGAAACCAGTGCCTTATTATTACCAGACGATGCCAACACCAGGGTATTATTCGCCCCCACAGCAGACTTTAACGGCAGCATAACCAATGGCCTGACATTCCGCGCTTGGGACCAGACTTTTGGTACAGGAGGCACAAACATAGATGTTAGTACCAATGGTGAGACTACAGCCTTTAGTATTGATACAGATAGAGTTAATGTGGTAGTTAACCCAGTCAACGATGCCCCCACAGCAGCAGACAATACCATAACCATAGAAGAAGACAACAGTCACACATTTACCGAAACCGACTTTAGTTTTGACGACATAGACGGAGACACTCTAGCATCTATAACCATAACCACCCTCCCCACAGCAGGAACATTACAACTAAACGAAATAGACGTAACAGCCAACCAAATAATCACAGCAGAAGATATTCCCAACTTAGTATTTACTCCAGAAGCAGATGGTAACGGCACAAATTATGCCAACTTCAACTTCACAGTTAACGACGGCACAGAAGAAAGTCAAACAGCCAACACCATCACCATAGATGTTACCCCAGTTAACGATGCTCCAGTAGCAGCAGACAATACAATAACTATAGAAGAAGACAGCAGCCACAGATTTGCTGAAACCGACTTTAGTTTTGACGACATAGACGGGGATACCTTAGCATCTATAACCATAACCACCCTCCCCACAACAGGAACATTACAACTAAACGAAACAGACGTAACAGCCAACCAAATTATCACAGCAGAAGATATTCCCAACTTAGTATTTACTCCAGAAGCAGATGGTAACGGCACAAATACCAACTTCAACTTCACAGTCAACGACGGCACAGAAAACAGTCAAATAGCCAATACCATAACAATAGATGTCACAGCACTCAATGATGCCCCCACAGCAGCAGACAATACCATAACCATAGAAGAAGACAACAGTCACACATTTACCGAAACCGACTTTAGTTTTGACGACATAGACGGAGACACTCTAGCATCTATAACCATAACCACCCTCCCCACAGCAGGAACATTACAACTAAACGAAATAGACGTAACAGCCAACCAAATAATCACAGCAGAAGATATTCCCAACTTAGTATTTACTCCAGAAGCAGATGGTAACGGCACAAATTATGCCAACTTCAACTTCACAGTTAACGACGGCACAGAAGAAAGTCAAACAGCCAACACCATCACCATAGATGTTACCCCAGTTAACGATGCTCCTACAGCAGCAGATAATACTATAACCATCAACGAAGACAGCAGCCACACATTTGCCGAAACCGAATTTGGTTTTAGTGACATAGACGGGGACAGTCTAGCATCTATTACCATCAGCACCCCACCCACAGTAGGAACATTACAACTAAACGGCATAGACGTTACAACCAACCAAGTCATTACAGCAGCAGACATTCCTAACTTAGTTTTTGCTGCAGAACCAAACCTCAATGGTGTCAATGATACCAGTAGCTTTGAATTTACAGTCAATGATGGCATAGATGACAGTGAAGCAGCCAATGTTATTAATATAGATGTCACTCCCAACCCTTCTACTATTAGCGTCAACGATATCATAGTCAAGGAAGAAGATAGTATCGCCACATTCACCATCACCCTAGACCAACCCAGCAACCAACCAGTAACCATAAACTATAACACAAGCGACTCAACAGCCATCGCCCCAGATGACTACACAGCCATCACAGACA